>JAVBQR010000056.1:0-15243 GCA_031548865.1 Planctomycetota bacterium | reverse complement strand
CAAATGGTGAAAACGAAGTTAACCACAGAGTACACAGAGAATCACCACCACAAAAACAGAATTAAATAAATAGGGCAAGAAGTTGCGGTTGTAGCTGTGGTTCTCTGTGCCCTCTGTGTTCTCTGTGGTAAAAAATCATTTCTGGCTTTCACCCCGCATCTCCACCCCCAAACCCCGCAGTTCTTTCTTGATCGCGTTTGGCGACCAGCCGTCGATGTGGGCCATCGAGGCGATGAGGGCGGCGTCGGCTTTGCCCTCCACCAGGGCGGCCCGGAGGTGTTCGATCGTGCCGGCGCCTCCGGAAGCTATCACCGGAACCGGCACCGCCTCCGCAACTTTCCGGGTGATGTCCAGGTCGTAGCCGTCGCGGGCGCCGTCGGCGTCGATGGAGTTGACGCAGATTTCGCCGGCGCCGAGGTCGACCGCCCGCTTCACCCAGTCGATCACGTCTAGGCCGGTCGGGGTGCGGCCGCCCCGGACCACCACTTCGCAGCCGGAGGGGAAACGCGCCTTTTCACCGGAACGCTGTTTGGTGTCGACGCCGAGGACGATGCACTGGTTGCCGAATTCGCGGGCGCCTTCCCGGATGAGTTCCGGTTTTTGCACGGCGAGGGAATTCAGTGACACCTTGTCCGCGCCGGCGTGGAGGGCGTCGTGCAGGTCCTGGAGGGAACCCAGGCCGCCGCCGACGGTGAAGGGGACGAAGACTTCCGCCGCGACCTTCTTTACCGTTTCGATGTCGATGGGGCGGCCTTCGGCCGAAGCGGTGATGTCGTAGAAGACCATTTCGTCGACCCCTTCGGCGTAATAACGTTTCGCCAGTTCCACGGCGTCGCCGACGTCCTGGTTGTCCAGGAACTTCACCCCCTTGGTGACCTTGCCGTTACGCATATCGAGGCAGATGATGAGGCGTTTCATAAGCATGCTTTTCCGTTCAGGGCTTTCCGTTCCAGTATAAAAAGCGCCGGAGGATGGAGAGGCCGCCGGCGCCGCTTTTTTCGGGATGAAATTGACTTGCGAAGAGGGAGCCGCGGCCGGCCATCGCCGCAAAGGCGAAGCCGGCGTAGTCGGCGGCGCCGTGGACGGTTCCCGGCGCGGGGAAGTCGCCTAGCGCTTTACTGACCTTCCCCGATCCGCCGCCGCGTACGGGATCGCAATCCGGGTTTTCCGGGAAACCGTGGGCGACATACTCGTCTTCCCAGGCCGGTTCGACGAAATACGAATGCACGTAGTAGGCGTCGAGGGCCGAGCCTTCCAGAAGGGGATGCGGGCGGACGATCCTGGTGCGGTTCCAGCCCATGTGCGGGACTTTGTCGCGCTGGTCGGCAGGTTTGAACAACCGCACGTTACCGGGGAGGATTCCCAAACCTTGGACGCCGCCGTCCTCGTCCGAATGTTCGAAAAGAAGCTGCATGCCGATGCAGACGGCGAGCAGCGGTTTCCCCGCCGCCACCGCCTGGCGGAGCGTTTCGTCGAGACCCCGGGCCCTGAGGTTGTGCATGCATTGCCCGGCCGAGCCGACTCCGGGGAAAACCAACCGTTCCGCCTTCGCCGCCGCGCCGGCGTCCCGCACGAAGACGGGGTCTCCCCCGACGTGGCGGAGAGCCAGGCGGACGCTTTCGATGTTGCCGGCGTCGTAGTCGAGGATGGCGAGCATAGCGGCAGGCCGTTTCTATCTGAACTTTTGCAAAGTGGCGATTTAACCGCCAATCGCCATTTTGCAAAAATCGTTTTTGCCCTTATTTCCAGGACTTTTGTGTTTGCAAAAGTCCAGTTATGAAATTTGGAATTTATTGTTTTGGTTCTCTGTGCTCTCTGTGCTAAGAGGTTTATTGGTGTAACATCTCGTCCAGGAGCTCCCCGACCGCTTTCGGATCCCCCTTCTTGTTGAGGGCCTTCATCACCCGGCCGAAAATGGCGTTACGCACCGCCACCTTGCCGGATTTGAACTCCGCCACCATGCCCGGAACCTCGCCGAGAACCTTCGCGATCGCCTCGCGAACCGCCGCGTCGTTCTTCTCAATCAGGAGATCGTCGGCCTTGGCCGCCGCCAGCGCCTCGCCGCCGCCGTTATACAGCCTGTCCAAAATCTTGCGGAAACCGTCGGCGTTGACCCGGCCGTCCTCGTACAAAGCCACCGCCTCGCCAAACGCCTCCGGGGTCAGCTTCGACTCGTCCAGCGGTTTCCCGGTGGAATTCACCAACGAGAACACGTCCTTGATGAGGCGCTTCGACAACAGGACCGACTTCTCCTCGTTCCCCTTCGCAGCCATCCGGAGAAACCCCAGGGCGTCGTTCCGGGTCATGACCTCCGCGTCCACTTCCGCCAAACCTTTCGCCTGGAGGTGGGCCAGGTAATCATCGTAGGCCGTCGGCATATTCGCGCGTTCCTTCTCGACCCAGGACGGATCCACCCGCACCGGCGGCAGATCCGGTTCGGGGAAATAACGGTAGTCGTGCGCGTCCTCTTTCGAGCGCTGGGGAATGGTTTGCAGGTTTACATCGTCCCAACCCAGAGTCTGCTGCACCAGCTTGCCGCCCGCCGCCAAAACCTCGGCATGCCGCCGGGTCTCGTAAGCGATCGCGGCGCGCATATGGTTAAAGCCGGCCATATTCTTGATTTCCGACCTCACCCCGAGAACGGTGGAACCGGCCGGCGCAATCGACACATTCGGTTCGACCCGCATTTCGCCGCGCTGAATCCGGCACCGGGAAATGCCGTTATACACCAATATCGCCCGCAGCTTCCTTACGTATTCCTCCGCCTCGCGGGCGGATTTCAAAACCGGCTCGGTGACGATTTCCATCAGCGGCGTCGAACTGCGGTTGACGTCGATCAAGGTCGTCCCGTCGGCGTGAATCAGCTTCGCGGTGTCCTCCTCGAGGTGGAGTCGGCGAATCCTCACCTTCTTCTCCCGGCCGTCGTCGCCGGTGATGGTCAGGTAGCCCCATTCGCCCAAGGGCTGGACGTATTGGGAAATCTGGTAGCCTTTCACCAAATCCGGGTAAATGTAATTCTTCCGCTCGAACCAGATAATCTCGTTAATCTGGCAGTTCAGGGCCAAAGCGGCGCGGATCCCGAGGCGGACCGCTTCCTTATTGATGACCGGGAGTGTTCCGGGGAGGCCCATGCAAATCGGGCAGGTCGCGGCGTTCACCGGCACGTCCTGCGGGGCGTTCAGGCAGGAACAGAACATTTTCGTGCGGGTCGCCAGCTCGACGTGGACTTCCACGCCGCAGGTTATTTCATAGGGAACATTGTTGACGGAGAGATTCTGTGCGCTCATTTCGCGGCCTCCGGTGCGGGTTTGGTCCAAGGTGCGTCGGGGAGGCGGGTGTTCCTCTCCCCGACCCGGGCGATGCGGTAGAGGATGTCCTCCCTGAAGGGGGGGGCCATGACCTGCACGCCGGCCGGAAGCCCATTGAAAACCCCGACCGGATAGGAGAGGGCGGGGAGGCTGGTCAGGTTGGCCGGAAGGGTGAAAATGTCACCCATGTAATTTTCGAGAACGCCGATGGGCGAGCCGATCTTCCGCGGGAGGGTCGGCGACACCGGCAGGAGAATTGCGTCCACGCCGCTGAAAAGCTTGTTGACCTCCTGGGTAAGTAGACGCCGCACCCGCGCCGCCTTCAGGTAATAGGCGTCGTAATAGCCCTTCGCCAAGGCGTAGGAACCCATCATGATGCGGCGCTTGACCTCGTCGCCGAAGCCTTTGCCGCGGGTCTCGGAGTAAATGTCCCACAGGTCGCCGTCCCCCTGCCGGCGGCCGTAGCGGACGCCGTCGAAGCGGGCCATGTTGGCGGAAGCCTCGCAGAAGCAAATGATGTAATAGGCGGCGACCACATAGTCGACGAGCGGCAGCCTGACCTCCTGAATCGACGCTCCGTTCTCGCGGCATATGTCCACCGCCCGCCGGGTCGCGCCGGCGATAATCGGCGATACGCCTTCGCGCTGCAAGAGCGATGGATCATGGGCGATACGGAGTTCCCGGATCCCTTCCTCGACCTTGGGGAGGCAGGGCGCCGCCGAATCGGCCTGCAGGGACGAGGTGGAATCGCGGTGGTCGTGGCCGGAAATGATGTCGAAGAGAAGCGCGTTGTCCCGGACGGTCCGGGTCAGGGTGCCGACCTGGTCCAGACTCGAGGCCAAAGCTCCGACCCCCCAGCGGGACACGCGGCCGTAAGTGGGCTTCAACCCGACCACGCCGCAAAACGCCGCCGGCTGGCGGATGGAGCCGCCGGTGTCGGAACCGAGCGCCGCCAAGGCCCCGCCGTAGGCGACGACGGCGGCGGAGCCGCCGGAGGAGCCGCCCGGCACGTGTTCCGGGTTCCAGGGATTGTGGATGTTCCCGAAAACCGCGTTTTCGCCGGTGGAGCCCATGGCGAACTCGTCCATGCCGGTCTTGCCGTTGACGATGGCGCCGGCGGCGCGGACCCTTTCGATGACCCCGGCGTCGTAGGGGGGAACGAAATTATCGAGAATGCGGCTGCCGCAGGTGGTCCGTAGGCCGTTGGTCATGATGTTGTCTTTGACCGCAATCGGAATACCCCACAGCGCTTCCCCCGCCGCCGGCTTATTCTTCGCCGCCGCCGCGCTCCGGGCGGCCCGGTCGTCCCGGGTGATCAGGGCGTTGATGGCCGGCTCGAAGGCGTCCATGCGGGCGAGGGAGGCATCCATAAGCTCCCGGGGCGTGAAATCGCCTTTCCGCAGACCTTCCGCCGCCCCTTCCAGGGTGAGTTGGGCAAACTCGTTCATGTTCATCGGGTGTTTTCCCCCATGGCTTCAAGTGAAAATGGGTTTGGTGACGAACGCTTTCTGAGCGGGGTCGAAAGCTCCGCCGGAAAAGGCTTCCAGTTCCTCCATGGTGAGCGAGGTCCCGGGCACGTCGTCCCGGAGCGGCGCGAAATCGGTCAAGCCCACGCCCATGGGGTCGATGCCGGAAGTGTCCAGTTCGTTCAGGTGCCGGACATAATCGAGAACCGACGACATGTCCTCGGACAGACGTTTGGCGTCGTCAATGGAAATGCGTATCCGCAGCATTTCCGCCAGGGCCAGCGTTTCTTTGGCGTCGATGGGCATAGGGAAGGGCTCCTTAATCAGGCACGCGTCCACCGCGGCGGGCGATTCCCCGCCCGAATCCCGCGATTATAACGGCAACTGGTTAATGGTATCTACAAAGCCCCCCTCATGCCAAAAAAAAATCCAACCCTTTCCGTAATTTTGTCAAAAAAAATGAAAGTTTCGCCGATTTATGGGAAAGTGTCTTATGTAACGCTTTTGGAGCGGACCGTTAAAGAAAATAAAATCAACCGCCGTTCGATTTCCTTCAAAAGCCCACTTAACATGGCCAAGGCAAAGGAGGCGGAAATGCGTTCGCTAGGCGCGGTATTGTTGATTATCGCCGGGATAATAGTCTTGGATTTTCTCGCCTGGGGAGGCGAAGAGAATCTCATGGCCCTGCGGGGTACGACGCCGGAGGGGGGACTCGGGGTAAACCAGTTTACTCCCGATGCCTTCGGCGCGTTCAATCGCGGCGGCGGCCCGGCGTTGTCAAAATCCGCGCCCTCCGCTCCTACCGCGCGCCCGGCAGGTATCTCTCCGGCGGGCGGGGGCGGAACCTTGCGCCTGCTGCCCTGGCGCGACACCTGCTCCACCACGCTTTGCCTGATTCCGGGGATGAGCTTCGAGATTGAACGGAAAGGCGGCTACGCTTTGGCGCCGCGTTTTTCCGGCAGGGAGGAAACGAGCGGGGGCGATTTCCTGAGTAAACTCCTGCGGGAAATCATGAAACCGGCAGGTACGTGAAACCGCTAAATTCTGGACTTTTGCAAAATCACCATTCAAACCGCCGAATGGCGATTTTGTAAAAGCAAAAACCCTTGAAATTCGGGCAAAAGTTCAGTTAAATTCCTAAAATAGCAAATTTGCCACACAAATATCAGTCTAATTCGGCGCGCCGCCAAAACGGGATGTTTGGACAGCGCGCCAGACCGAAACCGTCAACCCGAACCCAGTATCCGAGCCGTGCGGTTTGGCGCCCGGGGCCGGAAGGGGAAATGCCGGAGAACTGCCGAGGCGGGGGATTCCGCCCGCCGTTCCCGCGCTCATTTTCCCTTTTGCCGCCCTGCCGCCTCGTCGACGCCGCGCCGCTTCCGGTACTGGTTTCGAGATGACGGTTTTATTATTTTCTGGGTGCGGCTAAAGGATAATGGACATATAATTGCAGCCCCGTATCGTATAATGCCGAAAACCCGGAACGCATCGGTTTATAACCCAGGAGCGCCGCCCCTACGTATGGACTTCTACTATGAACTTCTCCTGTCCAAGGTCGGACAACTGCACACCGCCGGCTATTTCATCGTCTTTTCCGTCGCCTTTCTCGAAGCGGTGGTTTTGGTGGGGGGAATTGTCCCCGGCGCCACGATCGTGGTGTTTGCCGGGGCTTTGGCTTCGAAGGGGCAGTTCCACCCTGGCCTCCTGATGGCGGTGGCGGCGGCGGGGGCGATTTTTGGGGATGCGGCCAGCTATTGGCTCGGGCTGCACGCCACCGGCAGATTCAAGGCTTACAACCACTACCTCAAACCCGAATATTTGGAAACGACCCACAAATTCTTCGAAAAACACGGCGCTTCGAGCATTTTCTTCGGCCGTTTCGTCGGGGTGGTGCGGATGCTGGTGCCGTTTGTGGCAGGTTTGTCGAAAATGGAGGTCAGGAAATTTTTTCTCTGGAATATCCTCAGTGGAGTCGCCTGGAGTGTAAGCCATGTCCTGCTTGGCTTTTCCCTGGGGAAAGCCTGGCGTCGCTTCGAGGTATGGTCGGGCCGGATGGCGATCCTGGTGGTCATCCTGGCAGTAATCGGCGTCGCGGCCTGGTTCCTTAGGCGCTGGTTGATTAAGCCGGCCAAGTGATGGGTGGGGCTGGATTCCGGCAAACCCAGCCATTTCAGTTGTGCGTTGCTTCAACGGGAATCTCGATTGACAGCTCCAAAACTTCGGAATCGACGATATCCTCCGGCAATGCCTCGCCGTCTTCCAGCATGCCTTGAATATGAGTGACCAAGGCTTCCGAAAGCCGTTTTTTCGCTTCCGCGGCGGTCGCGCCGACCGCAACACAACCCGGATAAACCAATGCCATGGCGCCGAAATTGTTCTCGCCCTTGATCACGCCGACCAGAATTCTCTTGTGCACGATTTGGCCTCCCAATTTATTTCCCGTCCGTCCCCACCAAATCGCCCAAAGACGGCACTGTCGGCGGCAAACCGACCACGTCGGGGAGCATCATCGCGTTCTGGGCCTGGGCGCGAATCCGCTTGGCGAGAATCTTCGCCATCGAGTATTCCATAAACAGCTTCACGTCCGACTCCACCGCCTGATCGAGAAAATACAAGGCGTCCTCGCTGTCGCCCTGAACCCAGTTCAAGGCGCCCAGGTAGAAGCCGGTTTCGCAACGGCCCTCGGGCGTGGAGGCGATCCGGAGCACCTGGTTCTGGCTAATCGGTTCCTCGCCAAGATAAATACTCGCCACCACCGCCAGCCACGGTTGTCCCGGGGCGACGTCGACGTATCTGCCGAATTCGTCGGGAGGCGGGTGCTTCCCCAATTTCGCCAGGGCCAGCCAGCGCATCAGCGCCGGGTAAATCTGTCCGCTCTTGCGGATTTCCAGCGATTTGTCGAAATCGTCGACCGCGCCCTGATAGTCGCCGCGCAGGAAGCGGACAATCCCCCGCCGGTGGAAGCGGATGCCCCGCGCATTCGCGTTCGGCGCCTGGTCGATTGCCCGGGTGAAGGCGCGGTCCGCCTTGTCCAGGTCGTTCGCGTAGAGGTAGAAAATTCCCAAACGGTAATCGACGTTCCGATTCTTTGGATCGCATTCCTTGACCAGTTCGTAATCCTGGAGCGCCAAATCGTAGTTCCCCTGGCTTTCGCGAATCGCGGCCCGATCGAGAATGGCGGCGGTGTATTTCGGATCGATTTCCAAAGCCCGCTCGATATCCTTCAAGGCGCCGTCGATATCCTTCTTGTACTGGAATAGCGCGTAGCCGCGATGCTGCAGGGCCAGTTTGTAGCGGGGGTCCACATCGAGCGCCCGGGTGTAATCGGCCAGGGCGGCATTGAGCTCCTTCTCCGCCGCCTCCTTGTCGCCCAAGCGGGTGTCGAGGTAGAGCGCCTCGTGCAGGACGCCCCGGTTGGTGTAGGGGGAGGGCTTGTCCGGGTCGTAAAATAGATAATTGGAATAGGCCTCGATGCCTTTTTTCGGATCGTAGAAGTCCCCCTCCTTCCGACCGTAGACCAGGCCGCGCACCAGCCAGACAATCGACAGGCCGGGGTTCCGCCACGACTCAGCCGCGTCGCCGGCCGCCCCCTTGGCGGCGCGTTCGCGTTCGCGCTTTTCGATGTTGTCCACCCGGGCGAGGGCCTCGGCTTCCCGGCCCCGGTGCGCGTCGATATAGGCTTGCCCCGCTTCCGAAAACTCGTTACCCGGCTCAATCGCGTTCATGGAGGTGAATTCCTCCATCGCCATCTGCTCGCCCCGGTCCCGGTTCAGGTTGAAGGCCAGGAGTCCCCGGTAATAGTGCGCCAGAATGTACGAGGGGTCGCGCTGATAGGCGAGGCGGTAATCCTCCATGGCCTTGGAAAACTCCTGGGCCTGTTCGTAGGCGCGGCCGCGCGAGTAATAGGCGCCGGCGGCGTCCAGGTTTTCCTGCGCGCCGGTTTCGAGAATGCCCAAGGCCTGGGTGAACATGGCGATGGCCGGTTCGATAAGTTTCAGCTTTTTCGCCTTGTCCCGTTCCTTGTCAAGGGCGCTTTTCGACTTGTCCATGATGTCCAGGCCCTTTTCCAGGGGAACCCGGGCGGCGGCGCGGCGGCGGAGGAGTTCCCGGCGGGCGTCGTCCGCCTTGAGGCGGGCCTGTTCGGCCTTCTTCTGTTCATCCTGGGCGCGTTTCCGGGCGGCGTCGGCGCGGCGCTGTTCCTCCTGCGCCTTGCGGCGCTCGTCTTCGGCGAGACGCAATTGATCGATGGCCAGTTGGCGTCGTTCCTGTTCGATGCGCATGCGTTCGTTGGCCTGTTCCGTTTGCGCGGCCAGGCTTTTCCCGCGGATGTAGGCCCCGGCCGTCAGGGCCAGGGCGGCGGCCATGACGGCGCCGGCCATGACCGGCGCCCGGTGCCGGCGGGCGAACTTCACCATCCGGCCGCCGACGCCTTCGCGGTAGGCGGTCACGGGCAGGATGTCGAGGTAGCGTTCGAGATCGTCGGCCAGGTCCTCGACCGTCTGGTAACGGCCGGCCGGGTCCTCGGCCAGGGCTTTCATGATGATGGCCTCGAGGTCGCGCGGGAGGGTGTGGTCGCGCTGCCGGGGGGGGATTATCGGGAAATCCTTGATGCGGCGGCGGAATTCCTTGAAGGTGGTTTTGCCGACGTCCCGGGGCAGCTGGTTGACGAGAATGCGGTAGAGCATGACCCCGAGGGAGTAAATGTCGCAGCGTTCGTCGGGTTTACCCTGCCGGAAGCGCTCCGGCGCGATGTAGAGTGGGGTGCCGGCGACCATTTTCGGATTGTCGGTATTGCGCGAGGCGAAGCCCCAGTCTAGGACGTAAACCTCGCCGAAAGGCCCGAGCTTGACGTTCTGCGGTTTCAAGTCCAGGTGAAAAACGCCCCGCGAATGGGCGTACTGCATGGCATGGCAGATCTGGAGAAATATGTTCAGGAGCCGGCGGCGGGAATATTCGCCCCGGTCGCGGGAGCTCTTCGCGGTGCCTTCGGCATGGGCCTTTTTGAGGAGTTCGTCGAAGGACACGCCTTCGACCTTCTTCATGACGAAAAACGGCGAGCCCGTTTCGTCGCGGCAGAGGTCGTAGGTGGGGAGGATGTTGGGGTGTTCGAGCATGCCGCCGAGGCGGGCCTCGTTTTCGAGAAGCGTCTCGCGTTCGGAGGTGAAGGGGGCCTTCACCACCTTGATGGCGACTTCGCGGTCGAGGACGGTGTCGCGGAAGCGCAGGACCTTTCCCTGCCCGCCTTCGCCGATGACCCCCTGGTACTGGTAGCGGTCGCCGTAATCGCGGCGGGACGGATCGTCGGCTTCGCCGGATTCGAGGAGTCCGGCGAGAAAGGTGCCGTCGGCCTTGCCCAGGGTTTTGTTGAGGGCGGAGCCGAGGGCTTCCTCCATGTTGTCGACGGAGGGCGGGGTGACGGAGGATTTCGATTTCCCGGACTGCTCCGGCGAGGAATTTCCCGAGGCGGCTTTGGCGAGAGCATCGTCCAGCTTGCCAAGATAGTTGGACAGGCTGGCGGAGACTTCCTCTGCTAGAGGTTTGTCGGCGAACTTTTCGGGCATTTTTTTTCCGTCTTTTTTTCTACCGAAACGCTTCCGCGGAACAACGCCACAGCCGTCCGCCCTTTCCGGCATCCTCCGACCGGAATTGGCGCGGGAGCGGCCCCGCTTTTAATCGTATGGATTAACGTAGGCCAATTCAATGTTTGAATCAAGCGGTTTTTTTTGCAAAGGCGTCGTGCCGGGCATATTTTTTTTGAAAGAAAAGGCTTCCCGCCGGCAATTGCAAATGGGTGCTTCCGCGAACGGTGCGAAGGGTAACTTCAAGCGGAAATTGCGGTGTTTCTGTGTTTCATAACCCCTTGTCATCATGTATAGTAAGCGATCATGAAGTTAATTACCGAAGTTTTGCAAAAATGCCACTAAGCCCGCCGGCCGACGGTTTTGCGTTAGCAAGCGCTTGCTATACCGAATAGCAGTGCCGCGCGGGAATTTACCTGTCAATCGGAGGAGTACTGCTGTGAGAAAAGCGCTGTTTCCCGCTTTTTTGCTGGGAGCGTTGCTCCTGACTGGATGTTTCGGCGGCTGGGGCGGCAGGTCCAGCACCGGTTATTCCTACTATGAAGCGGAGCCGGTCCGGGGCGCTCCTCCGCCTCCCCCTCCGCCGCCGGCACGTACCCGCACGGTCCCGCCGCCGCCGCCGCGCAGCGCACCCGGGGCGGTGACCAGTTACGCCGGCTCGAACCTCTTCCGCCTCCCGATGGCCGATGGCCAGCCGGTGACGGTGAAATCGCCGGCGGTGCTGTTCTTCTACACCTCCTGGTGCGGTTATTGCAAACAGGCCTTACCCGAGTTCAAGAGTATCACTGCCCGGGCCCGGAGCCAGGGCTGGCGGGTGTACGGCATTCAGGTCGGGGAGGGTCCGGACAAGGTCAACCAGGTCATCTCCCAATTCCAGCCGAATTTCCCGGTGCTGATGGATCAGCAAAGCCTGGTCTCGAGGCAATACCGCATCGAAGGCTATCCCACCTTCATCATCATCGACGAGAGCGGGCGGATATCGTATAATTCCCACGACGTGCCGAGGAATTTCTAGCGCCCCTTTCCATCCCGACGCTTCACTGGTCCGGCACAATGCAGGAGCAGGGTGGAAACAGTACAGTGAATAATGGATGCACGGTGAGGGAAACACGGGGAGTCTGCTTTTCGGGAAATTCGGGCGGCGGTGGGCGCGATTATCCTGAAAATCCACGGAGACCTTCAATATGGAATATCGCCTGTTGGGAAAGTCCGGCTTCGCCATCCCGGTCATGATGCTGGGAACGGCTACCTTCAATTATGGAACCAGCGGTTTCACCGAATGGGGCACGACCCACGACGCCGACGCCGAACGCATGGTCGACATGTGCCTTGACGCCGGAGTCAACATGTTCGATTCGGCGGATATCTACTCGGACGGACAGTCCGAAACAATTCTGGGGAAAGCCATCGCCGGCAAACGGAACCGGGTGTTGATTTCGACCAAGGCGGCTTTCCGTTCCGGCGACGGCCCGAACGAGGTCGGCACCAGCCGCAAACACCTGCTGTGCGCGGTGGAAGGCTGCCTCAAACGGCTGGGGATAGAAACGATCGACCTTTTCCAGCTGCACGGCTTCGACGCCAAGACGCCGGTGGAGGAGACCTTGCGGACCCTGGACGATCTGGTCCGGGCGGGGAAGATTCGTTATATCGGCTGTTCGAACCATTCGGGCTGGCAGGTGATGAAATGCCTGGCTGCGTCGGAGCGTCACGGCTGGGAGCGGTTCATCGTGCACCAGGCGCATTATTCGCTGCTGGGGCGCGAATTCGAGTGGGAACTGATGCCGTTGGCGCTGTCGGAAGGGCTGGGCACGGTGGTGTGGAGCCCGTTGGCCCAGGGGCGGTTGACCGGTAAGATTTACCGGAATCATCCGGCGCCGGAAGGCACCAGGGTGGCGCAGCACGGCGGCGACGCGCGGATTGGCGATGCGGTGCCGCAGGAACAATTTTTCCGGATCGTCGACGCCTTGAAGGAAGTGGCGGCGGAGGCGGAGAAGAGCGTGCCGCAAGTGGCGTTGAATTGGCTCCTCCAGCGTCCGGCGGTGACCTCCCTGATTATCGGGGCCCGGGACGAGAAGCAGCTGCGGGAGAATTTGGGCGCGGCCGAGTTCTGTTTGACGGCGGATCAAATGAAGCGTCTGGATCAGGCGAGTTCGCGGCCGCCGAATTACCCCTATTGGCATCAACTGGATGTATATGCGGAACGAAACCCGTTCCCGGTGGCCCTGGAGTAGGGGGGCGGCGTTTCCCGATTCCGAGTGGCGAATGGTTTTCAGGCGGGCGCGGACCTTTGGGTTCCGCCCGTTTTTTTATGACGTTTGTTTGATTTTGGCGCTTTGCGGCGAGGTTTTATGCGCTCCGATGTAACAAATCGACCATTAATCCTACAACGCTACTTTTACGGGAACCACTTCCGTAAAAGTAGCATGAGTATAGGGTTAGCCAATAATTCCGTCGCTGGCGGTAAAGAACGAAGGTCACCGCAACTGGTTATTCATGCTAGATTTGCGGGGCGGTTCCCGCAAATCTAGCGTTGTAGAGTTAATCCATTAATATGGCCACAGTGTTATAGAGATACTCGATAATAGGCATATAAAGTATAAAATGTCGATAATTAACCATACCTAATCGCCACGTCAACTAAATCATAAAAAATCCTCGTTTTTGCCCGGTTGATGCGAATGAATCACTTGACAGGTGCGATAACTAAGGCTATCGTATAGGAAGGCGCTAACAGCATTGGCTTTGTCTACCCGCCTCAGGGTGGCCGGGATAAAAGTCGCATTAAAGGCGCAAGCAAATGAACTCCCTGCACCCCATGCCCATTGAGTCGCCTCCCCCTGGATAGCGCCGAAGCTTCGGCGCCATCGATAAAAACACTGCAAATGGCGAAATATTGCCGCTTATATGCCAACCCGCCTCGTCCGAGCGCGGCCTTATGTCTAATTGTCAAAAGGGTGGACATTTGGGAAGAAAAGCGCGCGTGGTTGTGGCGCGGATTTCTTTAGCTGTCCACAAAGGAGAATTCCATGTCTGTTAAAATGCGTATTTATATGGTCGTGATCATCTTGGCATTGGTAATTATCGTCATCGGCGGTGTTGCGTTATATTCCATGGCCAATATTCGCCATGCGGTCAATACGGAAACTTCGCTTTCGAATACTGTTTCAGAATTAAAAGACATCCGCACCGGTATGGAGGAGGTCTCCATCCTGGCCCGGGAAATGATTATCTCGAACAGCACCAAAGATATGGCCGACATGAAAAAGGAAATCGACGGAATAGTCCAAAACGACGTCGATCGCCGCTTCGCCAGCTTGAAAATGGATCCCGCCGACAACGGTCCCTGGCGGCAACTCCAGGATCTCTGGACCAAGCACAAGGACATCGTCACCCGTGTCCACGCCAATTCCGTCGCAAACACCAAGGAGCTCGCCCGCCTCCTCTCCATCGGCGGCTCCAACGATTACTGGCGCAATTACGAGAACGCCCTCGACAAGTTCCGCCCCCTGGTTGAAGCTGCGCAAAAGCAGGATGTTTATATTCTGCTGCTTAAAGCCCGCGAGGCCATGGATTCCATGCAGCTCCATGAAAAAACCCTCCTGGCCATCGACGACCCCGCCAAGCTCAAGCAGGAAAGCGAGGCCGGCAAAGAGGCTTACAAAACCCTCAACGCCACCATGTACGAACTCGAAAGAAGGTGCACCAATCCCGCCGTCTCGGACGCCGAGCTGGACCGTTACAACCAAGCTTTAACCGCCACCATGGGAAAGATAGAGTTCCACGAGGACGGAAGCGTCAACTTCAACCGCCCCGCCATCAACATACCGGCCAATTTCATCAACCCCGACATTCCCGACCTCAGCCGCTACTACTGGGACAGCGTCAAGACCCAGCGGGGGTTTGGCGCCGCCTTTTTCAACCGGGTGAACGAGCTCGCCGTACAAAACACCAACGGCGTCGCCTATAACATTCTCCGCAACGAATGCATCCCCACCCGCCGCGCCGAAGGGGCGATCATCACCGATCTGGTCAAAGCCAACGAAACGCGCCTCCATGCCGCCATCGCCGCCGCCGGCAGGGAAATGAACCAGGCCTGGGTAATCATGCTGGGCGTGGGCATTGTCGGCCTGGTCGCCGGGCTGGTCCTCTCCTATGTGGTCGTGAGCCGCCTGTCTTCCGCCCTCGCGAACACCATCGACAACCTCACCGCCCGCTCCGGCGACGTCGACCGCATCGCCAAACTACTGGCCGAAGGCGCCAACCATCTCGCCGAAGGGGCTACGGAACAGGCGGCGAGCCTGGAAGAAACGTCCTCCGCCCTGGAACAGATGGCCTCGATGACCCGCCAGAACGCCGACAACGCCAATAAAACGAACGACACCAACCAGCATAACAACCGCCTGATCGGCGACGGCGCCAAGGCGGTCGGGAACATGTCGACCGCCATGGGCGAAATCAACGATTCGGCCGAGAAAATCAGCCGCATCATCAAGACTATCGAGGACATCGCCTTCCAGACCAATCTTCTGGCCCTGAACGCCGCCGTGGAGGCGGCCCGGGCCGGCGAGGCTGGCAAGGGTTTCGCGGTGGTCGCCGACGAAGTGCGTAACCTCGCCCAGCGCTCCGCCCAGGCGGCACGGGACACGACGGAACTGATCGAAGGCACGGTGACCCGGGTCAAGCACGGCACCGACATCGCCCAGGAACTGGACAAGTCCTTCAAGGAAATCGAATCCGGCTCCAGCACGGTGAGCCGGCTGATTGGAGAAATCGCCTCGGCGACCAATGAACAAGCCCAGGGGGTGGATCAGGTGAACACGGCGGTGGCGCAGATGGACAAGGTGACGCAAAGCAATTCGGCCACGGCCGAGCAGTCGTCGGCGGCGGCGA
>JAVBQR010000045.1:0-7826 GCA_031548865.1 Planctomycetota bacterium | reverse complement strand
CGAACCGCACTTGAGACAATCCTCGCGGGAACCGGGAACGCCTTGACTCTTCCACGTTTCGCCGCACCTGTGGCATCTTCTCATCCGCCTCACTCCTTAAAAGTCCGTTCAGGGGATAATCGTTCAGGGGATAATCTTGTTTACCGACAATTCCAAAATGCCCGTGGCGCCCAAACGTTTCAAATCGGGGATAAGCGTGCGGCTGACGCTGGAATCTACGATCGTTTCCACCGCCGTCCAGTCCGCGTCCGACAAATCGTTCACCGTCGGCGAGTGCATGCTGGGGAGCACCTTGATAATCGCCTCGAGGTTGGCGCGGGGCGCGTTCAATTTCAGCAGCACCTTCTCCTTCGCCGCCAACGCGCCTTTCAGCATCAACACCAGGGCGTCCATTTTCGCCTTTTTCCAGCCGTCCCCAAGCGCTTCCCGATTCGCCACCACCACCGTCACCGATTCCTCCACCGTGTCCACGATGCGCAAACGGTTGGCCCGCAGGCTCGACCCCGTCTCCGTCACGTCCACAATGGCGTCGGCAAGGTACGGCACCTTCACCTCCGTCGCACCGTGCGAAAACTCCACTTTTGCGTTAACCCCGTGTTTCTCCAAGTATTTACGCACCAAACCCACCACTTCTGTCGAAATCACCTTTCCTTCTAGATCACTTGGCGATTGAATGGGCGAATCCTCCGGAACCGCCAGAACCCACCGGACCGGCGAGCGGGTCGCCTTGGCGTAAACCAGGCGTTCCAGCACCTCGACCCGGGAATCGTTCTCCAGCGTCCAGTCGAGGCCGGTTATCGCCACGTCCATCACCCCGCGTTCGACATACCGGGACATTTCCTGGGGCCGGGCGAGCATGGCCTTGAGTTCCGGGTCGTTGGAGGTGGGGTAATAGCTGCGGCCGCCGACATTGAAATCCCAGCCGGCCGCGCGGAGCAAGGCGAAAGTGGAATCTTGCAAACTGCCCTTCGGTAAACCAATTTTCAGTTCCGGCACCATGTTCTCCCTCGACAATCACCATGGAAATAAACCGCCGTTCATGCCGGGAAACAGCCTGACGCGGCGGCGGCCACCCGGGCCCCACGCCCACGTTCACCGCCTTTTCCGCCGTTCCGGGGCGGAGAAACGCGTGTGTCCAACGGCATTTTGGCTAGACATGCCTTCAGCATGAAGCAAATGCGGTATTTTGTCAATAAAAAACGCGGTATTCAACTTATTGTTGATACCGCGCTCGCCGCCCTTCGGATTTTCGGGAATTCTGAAGCAGGAAATTTATTCGGCCGCCCCATTACGGCTCGTGGCCTACTGGGGTAAGCTCTTCGATTTCACCACCCCCTTTTTGCCTTTTTTCGCCAAATGCGCGTCTCGTTTCAACGGTTCGCTGTAAGGGCTGCCGGTGGCATCCAGTTCCCAATACTGCACCAGTTCCGCCGCCTCGGCGAGCGGCAGCGATTCTGCCATAATCCGGGTAAGTTGATTGCGATCGATGTTTTTTCCGCCGACACCGTCCTTACGGGCGGACCGCAAACCTTCGTCGGAAAGGGGCAGGGTCGCGCCGGGGCAAAATTCGTAAAGGAGAATGGACTGCGCGCCTTTGCCGAGGCAGGGCAAAAACTGCACCAGGGTCCGGCGGCTCTCCGCCGGTTTGCCTGAGGCGAGGAAATCGAAGCCGAGCGCGCCCTTTTTGTCAAAAAAGGCGTTGTATTCCTCCTTGAGGACCCCGGCCGCCGCTTCCGCCCACGGGAAGTTGCCGATGCTTTTGGCCAGCTCCTGGACCCGGGCGACGCGGACTTCATTCCAATCCACGAAATCGCGGCGGAGGTGGGCGAGCCCTTCCAGCGCATCCTTCACTTCCGCCCCCAGCCCCACCATCAACGCCAGGGCCAAATGGTCCATCGCCCTCGGCGGCTGGGCGCGATCTTCGCTGCGCTTTTTTTCCAGTGTTTCCCTGATTGCCGCCGCTTCCGGCGTATCCTTGCCGTTTGTCATATAGAACGCCCCCACCTAATGCCGTCGCTAGAGCAAATCCGTCCCTTACTTGCCGCTCAATCGGTCAAACGCCAATTTGGCCTGGCGGATGGTGTCCGCGTCGCAAGCGCCGGGATTATCCTTGTAAAAATCCTCAACATACAAACCGAATAAACGCCTGGCGAACTGGCGCGGACGGAAGGCCCGGTTCCAATCCGCAATCTGGTAGATCGCCTTGCCGACCGCGGGGAGATCGCCCGGCGACACCGTGTACGGCGGTCCCCGCCCTTCGCCCCTGTCCTTCAGGCGTTGGGCTTCGAAACGCTTGTCCATAGCTTCGTCGGGGTTTTGCGAGTATTCGGTGAAGGTGAAACCATAGTATATCTTGCCGATCTCATCGTAACAACTGTTCGCCTTTTCGGCGCGGAAAGTTAGACCGAAGAACCGGCCCAACTTGTAGAGATCGTTCAGGGCATTCCCGCCGACCATACCCGGCGTGGCGAACATCCGGTTCTGTATGCTATTGTAATACATGTCCGGGCCGATCGGGGTGAAAATCGCCAAAAAGAACAGGGCGATTCCACCCAATACCAACAAGGTGATGCGTTTTTTGTTTTCACGGAAGAATTTGGCGCGTTTGGCCCGTTTGGCTAGACGCGTCCGCGCCTCGGCCGCGGCATTGTCCCGTGCCGATCTTCCCACCCTCCGGTTCACCGGTTTCACCGCCATCGCGTCACCTCCGAATTCCGAAACGTTTCCGCAAAAAAACCGAATCGTCCAACTTGTGATCGAATTCCCTATCAATTGAATTCCGCGTTGAATAGGTATACTGGAACCGTCCCCGGTCCCGCAACCTCCGGTTCCGGCGCCGCGTTTTCCACCAAGCGGGTTTTCGAACCTGCAACTTTACTCAGCACGCCCCGGCCGGTGACCGGATCGACCTGCCGGCGGAACCTGAGGCCGTGTATTTCCTGGATCAAAATGTCGGCGTCGGTCGCATCGGGGCTTACGCCATTTTCCAAACCGTGCAGGTGCAATTGAATCCGGTTGTCCGGATCGCTGGTGATCAACCCCGCGTAATTGCGATCGGCCATGATGTAAACCTGTCCCGCCACAATGCCGTTATCGCTGGCGAAAGCCTCGATTACCCGTATCGCATCCTCGTTACCTTCAAGATGCAGGAGAAAAACGCGCCCCAGCTTTCCTTCGCTCGCCTTCATCGTCTTCTCTCCCTGTCGGGCCGAAAAACGCGGCGCCCATGCCAACAAAAATCCGCCCCCTCCGTGCCTTGTCCGGCACCCGGGGAAACATAACCAGACAATATACCCGATCTCGCCGCCCAGCACAAGAGCCGGATCGGTTTTTCAAACCGGACGGCAGCGCCGGTCCGCCCCTGCCGCGTCACGGTTTATCGCGCCTTGTTTTCTGTCCCGTATCCGTATATACTTGAAAAATTACACCATCGATCCTTCCATTTGTCATAATTATTTTGGGAATACTACCAGCGAGGAAGCCAATATGTCCACCTCAGGCCTCAGCATGCCGCAATTACTGACCTTCATGGCCGCCCAAAAAGGATCCGACCTGCACATCTCCGCCGACGCGGTGCCGCGCATGCGCCTGCACGGCGAACTGAAGCCGCTGTCCATCCCGTCGCTTCCCAAGGAGGAGGCGCAGCGCCTGATTTATTCCCTCCTGAACGAGGAACAAATCAAACGCCTCGAAGCGACTCAGGACCTGGACTGCTCCTACGAAATCCCCAATGTCTCCCGTTACCGCGTCAACGTCTGCTATCAACGCGGACGCCTGCGCGCCACCATCCGCACCATTCCCACCGATATCAAGAATTTCGAACAGCTCGGCATGGTCGCCCCCATATTCGAACGCATCTGCCGCATCCCCAAGGGACTCATCCTGGTTACCGGCGCCACCGGCTCCGGCAAATCCACCACCCTCGCCGCCATGATTGATTTCGTCAACCGGTCCCGGGAAAACCATATCGTCACTATTGAAGACCCCATCGAATTCGTGCATCAGGACAAGGCCTGCATGGTCACCCAAAGGGAAATCGGCGCCGACACCCCCACCTTCGCCTCGGCCCTGAAGCACGTTCTGCGCCAAGACCCGGACATCGTGCTGATTGGTGAAATGCGCGATCGGGAAACGGTGCAGACCGGTCTGGAACTATCGGAAACAGGCCACCTCACCTTCGCCACCCTCCACACCTCCGACGCCATCCAAACCATCAACCGCATCATCGACATTTTCCCGCCGGATCAACAATCGCAAATCCGCACCCAACTCGGCTTCGTCCTCGAAGCGGTCATCTGCCAGCAGCTTCTGAAAACCGCCGACGGCAAAGGCCGCTGCGTCGCCCAGGAAATCCTCCTCGCCACCCAGCCCGTCCGCGCCAATATCCGCGCCGATAAAATCCACCAAATCTACTCCGCCCTGCAAACCGGCTCCCAAACCGGCATGGCCACCATGAACCAGGCCCTGGTGCGGCTGGTCAAGGAAGGCAAAATCGACATCGAAATGGCCTTGAAAAATTCCAGCCGGCTGGATGAACTGGAAGGCATGCTCAGGGACGAAGGCTACGACATCCCCTTCCGCAGCATGGGCGGATCCGGGAACGACGCGCCAAGCGAAAACGCCGGCGGCAACCACCCCCCCGCCGCCCACGGCCGGCCGTCGAACAACGCCCAGCCTCCGGCCAATCCGCCCCAATCCGCCGCCAACACCCGCGTCCAGCCGCGCTCCGCGCCGGGAGGAGGCGCCCCGAAATGGTAGGGGCATCGGCCGACCTTTTGAAATCCGGGTAATGCATCGCGAACAGATCGCCATGAAGTATTTATGTTTGTAAAATCCGTGCGGCATCATACAATTATCGGGAAAGGATGGAACCGGGTGCAAAGGTGAATACAGAGATGAAGAAATTTATACAATACGGCTTTGCGTTTTTCTGTTTGTTGCTCCTGGCCTTGATGTTGGCAATCAACTGGAAAGACCAGAAAGACAGCCGCAAACTCCTTTTCAACAGCATCGAATCGCAACTCATCTCCATTTCCGCCGGCGCCCGCGAGATTATCGATCCCGACCAGTTCGCAGGCTACAACCAGCCCGCGGACATCGCCAACAATCCGGCTTATGACCGCACCCTGTCGAAATTGCGCCAACTCGCCAATTCCACCCAAGCCAAATACATCTACGCCTTGAAGAAAATCGACGACAGCTACGTTTTCATATTCGACACCGACCCCGTCGACCCCGCCGTTTTCGGAAGTTACGAAATAGCCCCCGTGCATATGGAGGCGTTCCGCGGCAAGGAAGCCTCCGGGGTGATGAACATGAAGGACGAATACGGCAGCTTCAATACCGGCGCCGTGCCCATCCTCAAGGACGAAAAAGTCATCGGCATCGTCGCCACCGACACCGACGACCACCTCGTGGCGCAGAATCTAGCGGAAACGAACCGCAACACCTGGCTTCTGACCGGCGTGGTGGCCACGGTCATGGCCATCATGTTCGGCCTGCTGCACTACCTGCTGCACCGCATCAAGCAAATGCAGGACAACCTAACCCGCATCGCCCACTACGACACCGTCACCGGCCTCCCGAACCGACGTTTCCTCCTCGAGTCCCTCGGCCGCATGGGACAGGACGCCAACCGCAATCCCTTCGCCCTCCTTTTCATCGACCTGGACAATTTCAAAGGCGTCAACGACCAGGCCGGCCACGATGCCGGCGACGCGCTCCTGAGCCGCATCGGCGGCTACCTGTCGAAATTCACCCGCGTGGAGCGGCATTCGACCCAGGTATACCGGCCCGGCGCCGGCAAGTTGAACGTCGCGGCCCGCATCGGCGGGGACGAATTCATCCTGGTCGTGCCGCATGTCGCCAATGCCGAGGACGCCGCCGCCTTCACCGGACGGCTGCTCGTGGATTTCCAAAAACAGGCCATCGACCCGAACATCCAGAAATACCGGGTGGGAATGTCGATCGGCATCGCCCTTTACCCCACCCAGTCCGAGGATTACAACGTGCTGATCAAATACGCGGACATCGCCATGTACGCGGCGAAGAAGGCGGGGAAGAACCGGTACTGCATATACGAGGACAGCCTGCCGGAGAAGAACGAGAAGTGAGTGGGCGGGACCGGATGGGGATTACCACAGAAAAAGCGCGGCCCGGACCTTGCTTCGGGCCGCGCGGTCATTTCCCGGCAATCGACTGAATCACGTCCCTGGCAATCAGCGCCATACGCGCCAACGGGAAGGGTTTTTTCAGGAGATGGGTGAAGCCGCAGTCGTACAAATCGCATTCATGCCATTCGTCCAGGCTCGCGCCGATGGCGACGATGAAGCGGTGCACGCCGTGGCGGCGGAGGTAATAGGCGATTTCCGCCCCGTGGCGCTTCGGGAGGCGCAGATCCAGGATGAACAGATCGAACCTCCTGGACTGGACTATTTCCATGGCTTCCTCGCCGGTGGTGGCTTCCACCACCTCCATCTGTTCGTACTCCAGCAGTGAACGCAGAAGGAGGCGGACATCGGGATCGTCGTCGACGACGATGGCGCGGGGCCGGTGCCGGGCGCGGATATTTTTGACAAACTCGGAACCGGTGGAGTCCAACTTCGAGGCGAGGCGGTGGGCGTTCAGGTCCAGGCGGCCGAGGATGTGAATGATGGTCGGGAGATCCTGGCCGGTGTTAATGGCCCATTGGACAATGTCGAGATTTTCGCCGCCGTTTTCCAGCATGGCGGAAATGGTTTTGGAGAGTTCGCGGCAGTCGAGGAAGTCGCGTTCGAGAATGGCGAAATCGTCGTTGTCGAGTTCGCGCCAGAAAATTTCCCCGCGGATGTGCTGAATCCAGCGCTCGCGAACAAAACGATGCCAGTAGCGGCGGTGCCAATCCTCGATGGCGCCGTCGCCGATGTCGTAGCCGGCTTTTTCGCTTTCAATCCATTTATGGCGATAGGCTTCGCGGGAAGCTTCCTCGAAAATCGATTTGACGGTGACGCCGTCGGGGATATTCCGCCTCCGGAGGGAGGTGTTGCTGAAGATGCGGGAGGAAATGCGGCTTGTTTCTTGTGTGCTCATGTTTTTCCCGGAATTGTTCGGCATCGTCGTTTAAAGAACATGGTTGCATGTAGCAAAATGGGTAATAATCCACTCATATTTTAACAAAACAGTCACCGCGAATTCAAGCGCTAATTCGAATAAGTCACGCTTTTCCCGGCGCCGAATCGGAAAAGGGTAGATATAAAACGCGGAGCGGAAAAAAGTGCATGGCAATTAGGCAAAAAATCCATTGCGTGAAGAAAAAAGGCGGTTATACTGGTTAGGAAATGGGATGTGGAAAACAGCCCGAATCGCCAAATCTCAAGCCGAAAAAAAAACCATTCAGTAGCCTTATATTATCCCGGCACCACACTCCAGGTGTTCGCCAATCTATTTTTTACGCGTCATATCTCGGTCATTATCCTTGAATTGTTGCGGCGCTTCTCCGATTTTCTTTTTGAATAAACGCGAAAAGTAATAAGGCGATTCGAAGCACAATTGGTATGCCGTTTCCTTCACCGACATTCCCTTTCGCAGCATTTCCGTCGCCGCCTGGATTTTCCGGTCCAGGTAGTATTGGTGCGGCGTTTTGCCGGTGGCGTTCTGGAAGAGGCGGCTCAATTTGTCGTAGCGCATGCCGGCGAGTTTGGGCAGTTTTCCCATGTCGACGTCCGCTCCCAGATTGGCGTCGAGATGCCGGACGACGACGGCGATTTTCTCCGCTTCGGGATCCGGATCGGGCTCGGGTTTGGCCTCGCCGGCCAACTGGGACTGGCTGTTCTGGAGGACCAGCATGC
>JAVBQR010000068.1:0-4578 GCA_031548865.1 Planctomycetota bacterium | reverse complement strand
TCTCTCCCTCTTCAGTGGGCAAACCTTTGCCGCCATTGCCCTCGACTGCGCCGCCGCCACCACCGGCCCCGTGAATATCCCGGTAAACATGGCGATCGGCCTTGGCTTGGCCAGGTCCATCGAAGGCGTCGACCCCCTGACCGCCGGTTTTGGCATTATCGGCTTGACCGTTCTGGGTGTTTCCGTTTCCATCATGAGCGCGGGAGTGCTGCGAAACATGTAGGACTGGTGCAAAAAAAACGCGAAATGCTGAAATTGCCTCAATATTTAACATATATATGCCCGGCGGTTGTCGATAAGGAGAAGAGTATATGAATCATGAAGCAATCGTGGTGATAGTGGAGCGCGGCAAAGCCAACGGCATCGTCAAGAAAGTCGCCGAAGCCGGCGCGCGCGGAGCGACTATCGCCTACGGCCGGGGCTCCGGCGAGCAGATTTTTTCTTTCTTCCGCAGTTTGCAGGTGGAGTCCTCCAAGGAAATCATCCTGATTATCGCGCCCGAGGACCAGGTGGAAAAACTGTTGGCGGTAGCGGTCGAGGCGGGGCGGGTCAATGAAAAGGGGAAGGGCATCGCCTTCACCGTGCCTATCAAAAATCTGACCGGCATAACTCCCCATGCGGAAGGCGATGGGCATGCCTGAGTGCCAGCCGGGTGAAAAGCTCCGCGCCGGAAGTTTACCCGACCCCATGCACGGAATCACAGAACCGCCTTGCCGCAGGCCGGCGGCGGTTTTGTCTTGGAGCGAGGCGGAAATGGAAACGTCCCCGGCGGTAGAGCCGGGCGCAGCCGGCCCTTTTATTGCCTTGTGGCGGCCGGCGGGGGTGACAGCCGCTTTGGGGATAAGCCAGAAGCCGGAACTTGAACTCGGCTGTGCAGCTATCCGCCGCGACGGCGTCGAGGTGGTGCGCCGCCAGTCGGGTGGCGGTGCGGTCCTGCTTTACCCGGGTGTTTTGTGCTGGGAGGCCTGGGCCGGGCTCGAGGCGCTGGCACATTACAGCGAAAACGGGGGAACGGGGATTCGCGAGGCCTACTCCGTTTTGACCCTGCCGGTGCGAACGGGTTTATACGGCATGGGAGTTGAGGTATTTCAGGCGGGAGTGTCGGACTTGTCCTGGCTGGACAAAGAAAACGGGGCGGTCAGAAAACTCGCCGGGACAGCCCAATTTCGTAAGCGGGACCGGGTCCTGGTACACGGCTCACTCCTGTTGACCGCGGATGTGGAGGTATTGTCCAAATACCTTGCATCGCCCAGCGTCCAGCCGGAATATCGCGGCAGGCGCACCCACCGGGATTTTTGTGTGACAATGAAGGAGATTCTCGGAGCCGATGCGGAAGGGGACGAAGCGCTGTTCGCGCGGGTGGCTGGGGCGGTAAGGGCGGCGGCGGAGAAGGCGGGCTGGCAGGTGCTTGTCCCTCCGGAGAATTTGCCGGCGGCGGCGGCGCATTTGGAAAACCATAAGTATCTATCTCCGGAATGGAACTGGGAGAAAAAGCGCTTGTTTTAAACAAAATTTCTTGCTTCCGTATTGCCAAGAAAGGAATTTATGAAAAACCCCGACAAGATTCTCTCCGCCCTGCGGGTGGACAAGAAGAATTCGCTAAAGCTCTCGAAGATTGACCCCGACTCCACCGAAGGGGTGAAGGACAAGAAAGAGGCGCGGGAAATACTCGCCGAAAACACCGCTAAAATTGACGCCCTGCAATATAAACTTTATGCCGAAAACAGCCGCGCCCTCCTGCTGGTTTTCCAGGCCATGGACACCGCCGGCAAGGACGGGGTAATCCGCAAAGTGTTCGGCCCCCTGAATTCCCAAGGCGTGGTGGTGAGTTCCTTCAAGCGGCCGAGCGACCTGGAACTGGCTCACGATTACCTGTGGCGCATCCACGCCCGCGTGCCGGGGAAGGGCATGATCGGCATCTTCAACCGTTCGCACTACGAGGACGTCCTGGTGCGCCGGGTGCACAAGCTCGACCCCAAGGAGGTAATCGAGGAGCGCTACAAACAGCTGGGCGGCTTCGAAAAATTCCTCGCCGCCAACGGCACCGTCATCGTCAAATTCTTCCTCCACATTTCCAAGGACGAACAGAAGAAGCGCCTCCAGGCGAGGTTGGACGATCCGGAAAGGCGCTGGAAATTCGAAACGGGGGATTTGGCGGAACGGAAACTCTGGGACGATTACCAGGAAAGCTACCAATTGGTACTGGACAATTGCGCCCACGACTATGCGCCCTGGTACGTGATTCCCGCCAATAACAAGTGGTATCGCGACTGGGCGGTTTCCGGAATAGTCCTGCAAACCCTGAAAGACATGAACCCGAAGTTTCCTCCGGAACAGGAAGGTTTGGACAAGATAACGATCGAGTAGAGAGGGGACTTATGCAAAATCACCAATCAAACTGCCGAATGGCGATTTTGTAAAATCAATTAGAACTGGGCTTTTGCAAAATCACCATTCAAACCGCCGAATGGCGATTTTGTAAAAGCAAAAACCCCTGAAATTCGGGCAAAAACGATTTTTGCAAAGTGGCGATTGGCGGTTCAATCGTCACTTTGCAAAACTTCAGTTAGAAAACAATCGTGCGATTCCCGCTGACCAACACTCGCCGCTGCAAATGCAGGCGCACCGCTTCACCCAATACCTGCCGCTCGATGTCCCGCCCCTTGCGGATCAGATCCTCCACTTCGTCCCGGTGGCTTACCGGGGTCACGTCCTGCACGATGATGGGGCCCTGGTCGAGTTCGGCGGTGACGTAATGGGCGGTGGCGCCGATGATTTTCACGCCTCGTTCCTTCGCTTGGTGGTACGGCTTCGCGCCCACGAAGGCGGGCAGGAAGGAGTGGTGGATATTGATGATTTTCCCTTCCCAGGCTTTGACAAAAGCCGGACTGAGAATTTGCATATAGCGGGCGAGGACGACCAGGTCGATCTGCTTTTCCGCCAACAGTTCCTGCTGCTTTTGTTCCGCTTCGGCCTTGCTGTTGCGTTCCACGGGAAGGTAGTGAAAGGGAACCTTGAAGTGGGTGCAGAGGTCGCCCAGGTCGGGGTGATTGGCGATGACCAGGGCCATTTCCCCGGCGAGTTCGCCCATTTGATGCCGAAGTAGCAGGTCTGCCAGACAGTGCGGAGTCTGCGAGGCGAGGATGGCGATGCGTGGCAGGGGGGAAGCGAAAGACAGGCTCCAACGCATGTCTGAAAACTTCTTGGCGACGAACCCCACCGCTTTGGGGAGGTCCTCCCGCGACAGGGCGGATTTGGAAATATCCCAGACCAGGCGCATGAAAAACTGACTATTGGTGTTGTCGGTATGTTGGTCGAGGTCGATGATATTTCCGCCGTATTCGGCGACAAATGAGGTGAGGGCGGCAACGATGCCGGTACGGTCGGTACAGGAGCAGAGCAGGATGGCGGTGTTCATGAGGGTTCCGATGTAATATTGGTCCAGGGAAAAACAAAGATTATACGGTTTGTTATGGAAAAGATAAGTAAAAACTGGACTTTTGCAGCATCAATAACCCTTGAAATTCAGGCGAAAAATTCAGTGAAACCTTTGACGAGGATAAACCGATGCCAGATTTAGCCCGGGATGCGCTGAAACGTTTCGCGGCGGCTTGGCGTTTCTTGACCGTGCTGCCGTTTTTCTGGAAAGCCGGGCCGGACGAGGCGGAGGCGTTTCGCCGTTCCGCCATCATGTTTCCGCTGGTGGGGGTAATCATCGGGGCGGTGATGGGACTGATGGTTTGGGGATTGGGTGCTATTTTCCCGGTCATGGTCGTGGCGGCTCTGGCTGTTTCGGCCTTGATAAAGGTGTCGATGGGGCTCCATATGGACGGAGTGGCGGATTGCGGGGACGGGCTCATGTCCATGGGCCGGGGGCGGGAGCGTATTCTCGAGGTGATGCGGGACAGCCGAATCGGGGCGCACGGGGCGATGGCGGTCGGGTTGGTGCTGCTGCTCAAGTTCGCCTGTCTCGCCTCGGCCGGGAACGGCATGGGGCAGTGGGGCATGGCCTGCATGATGCCTTTGTGCGGGCGGGCGGGGATGCTATGGACGATGGGGTTGTTGCCTTACATCCGGGCCGAAGGTTTGGGTAAGGGTATCCAGTCTGGTTGGCGGGAAATTCTCTTCGGAACATTCTGTGTGGCAGCGGGATTTTTCGCCTTTGGCGGCTGGGCGCTTATGGGCGTAGGCTTGGCGGTATGGCTGATTATCGAGCTGATTTGGGTTTGGTATTTACAAAAACGCCTCGGCGGTGCGACCGGTGATTGTTACGGAGCGGCTTGCGAAATCGGGGAAGTGGCGGCGGGATTGGGGTTTCTTAGCGGGGATTATTAATCTTACTACGCTGAAAACGCGAGAACAACGGTGACATAGAATAACGGGGACATGAGAATAACGCCGCGACTGTCATTCCGAACGGTAGTGAGGAATCCAGGGGTCTCGGTACGCTGGGGAACGTACTCTTGCATTCGGCTCGTTGGCCTTTCCCCAAACGCTCTGAATACGGCTGGTTGGGGGTAGTATCAACGAGCCAAATGGGGGCGGTTCATACTCGGCGCCGCAGAACCCCCGGATTCC
>JAVBQR010000029.1:0-21379 GCA_031548865.1 Planctomycetota bacterium | reverse complement strand
TCGCCTACTGTCCCGCCACCATCAAAATCGACAACACCCCGCCCTACATCACCTCGGTAACGCCACTCCGTTCCAAGGAGCTGCAAAACGATATCGTCGTCGAAGCCAAGGACAACGAAGGCGGCGCCGGCCTCAAGGAATATTCCCTGTACGTTTCGGAAAACGGCGGCTATTCCTGGACTCTCCTCAAAGAGACGGTCGGCGGCGACTCGCTGCCGATCAAGCGCACCCCCGGACAAGCCATCCCCTGGAAAGCCCCCAAAGGTGGCGACTTCCCCCTATGGCCGGTTGTTTTCGACATGGCGGGAAACGCCACTCCCCTCCCCGCCGTCGGCATTCCCGGTCCTTACGTCCTGACGATCGACAACGAACCGCCGGTCGTGACCCTGTCCAGTTCCTTCCTGCAGGGGCAAAACGCCATTCTCGCCAACGAGCAGCGGCTGGTGGAATGGACCGGCTACGATCCGCACCTGATGCCCAATTCCGGCAAAATCAGCCTCTCGCTGGACAACGGGAAAACCTGGCAGGAACTCGCCACCTATCTTCCCGCCACCGGCTCGGAAACGGTCTTCTTCCCCTTCGGGGCGAGTTCCGGCGAAGCCAAGCTGAAAGTCAGCGTCGAGGATGAATTCGGCAATATCGGCCAAAGCCTTTCCGATACGTTCAAACTTTCCTCCGGCGACACTACCGTCGATTCGGTAACCCCGAAGGGCGGTCCGTCCTCGTCGACCACCAGCGGCGGCGACATCTTTGGCGGTTCCACAGGAAACGAATTCGGCCTCGGCGGCGATGCCTCCGGAAGCGGCATGTCCCTCGGTGGGCTGGCCAACTGGTTCGGACGCGGCGGCGATAATGCCGGCGTAAGTGGCGGAAGTGGCGCTACAGATATTCCCGCTCCTTCCTCACCTGCACCTGGTTCATCCGGCGGGGCATTCGGCGGCGGTTTCGGGGGCGGTTTCGGTGATTCTTCCTCCGGCAGCTTCGGCGGAACTGCCGATAGCGGCATCAGCCCTTACAGCGGCACCAGCGTCGACCTTTACGGCGGCGGGTCCTCCGGCTCGTTCGGCGGCGCCTACAGCGGCGAATCCACCGCCTCTTCCATGCCCCAAGCAATGCTGCGGGACGGCCGAGCCGGATCCGCGACTTCCCAGCCTCCCGCCAGCCCCTTCGGCGGCGGAGGCGTATCCGGTCCTCCCGGCGGCGGCATGCCCCTACCGCCCGGAGGGTTCGGAGGTGCCGGCGGCGGCGCCACCTACGACGACGATGACGGCGGCTGGCAAGCCAGCCCCGGCGGTTCGGATGCCTCGCTTGAAGGCTGGCAGAGTAGCGGCACCGCCGGCGCCGGCGGCTTCAGAACCGGTTCAGGCGTGGAAGAATCAACTCCGTGGATGCCGAGCGGTTCCGCTTCCGGCGGCGGCTTCGCCTCCGGCGGTATGGGCGGCGCGATACCTCCTCCCGGTGCGGGAAGTCTGTCCTTGCCGGCTGGCAGCGGCGGCACCTCAATTGGAAGCGATGGCTTTGGCTCTTCCGGCTGGCCCGCGTCGTCAGCTCCGTCCGATGTCGCCTTTGTGGACGACTTCAGCGGTAGCGATTGGACCGGGAACGGTTCAAGCGCCGCCGCCCAAGTTCCGACCGACAGCAATATGGGGACGGCCGACCTAATCGCCTCTGCACCCGGCTTTGCCCAGACTCCGGATAGTTCCTCCTCTTTCGGAGGTTTTGGCGGCTTTGGCGGCGGAACATCCGTACCGCCGGCTTCTTCCGCCGCACCGGAAGCCGCAATCGGCTTCGGCGCCCCCGCTCCCGCGCCGGTTCGCGCTCCCAGCGGCAGCCTGCGGCCCCCCGGCAGCACTCCCACACCGGCCGCAACCGCGACACCGGCGCCTCCGGCGGCGGTTCAGACTCCGATTCAGACTCCTTTCACCCCACCCGCCCCCGGCGGATTCGGCGGGGAAACCGCCGCGCCGGCGGACGGATTTGCCGGTATGGCTGGCGGCTTCCCCATTCCGCCTCCGGTCCCCTCAGGTAGCCCGGCCGGCGTCGGCGTTCCTTCCGACCGGGCCGCTCCGGCAACCGTATCCGGTACTTCGGCTCCGCCGGTTCCGGCCGGACCAGGAGCAGCTCCCGGCGGGCTTGGCGGTTTCGAAGGCTTTGGCTCCGACACCGGCGGCAGCGATTTCGCCTTTGACAGCGGCTTCGGCGCCGGCGGACCTCCTCCCATTCCCCCCGCCCCACCGGCGCACGGCGGCGTGGCTGGAACCACTCCGGGCGGCGCGGCGGCAGGAAGCGCACCGGGCAGCGATTTGGGTTTGGGCTTTGGCAATGACTGGCCGGCCTTGGGCGATTCCGCCCCTTGGGCTGACAGCGGCGGAGATTTCGACGACGACAGCGCTTCCGCGCCAGCGAAGGGACCATCCTTGCGGCTTCCGCCGGCGCCTCCGTCCAGCATGCCCACCATGCCCAGTCTCGACGACGATAAGGGCACGGTGGCGGGGGTGACGAGCGGTACGTCCGCGCCCCTGACCCAATTGCCGCCCTCCCTCGAACCGAACCAGCGCCCGGCCAATCCGCGGCGTTTGTCCAACGATTTGGTCAAGGAATCAAAGTCTTTCCGGGAACAGGGCCGTCCGGACCTGGCCGAGGATTCGGCCAACAAGGCCTTGGACGCGGATAACTCCAACCCGGCGGCGTTTATGGAACTTTCGCAGGTGAACGCCAGAAAAGATCCACCGGATTACGTTAGGGCGGCGAATTTGGCTAAGGAGGCGACCGGCCTCCAGGCCGACTGGGAAACTTGGTGGAATTGCGCCGACATTTTCTACATTTGGGCCCACGCGACCAACCGGGAAATCCAGGCGGTGCACCGTTCCGGCCAGACGCCTTTGGCGAATCTGCTGGATGAACGGAATTCGACACTGAACAATGCCTTAATCGCCATCAACAACGCGGCGAGCGTGGTAAATGCTGCAGACCGGGACGCGGCCAAGAAGGTGGCGGTGACCCAGGGAATGATAACCTACCTCCGCGCCTTGACCGTTCCGGATCCGGTCAATCCAGGTGACGGTTCGCCGGGATACCAGGATTACTTGCGGCAGCGCGCGTCTTACAAGGGAACGGTGACCCCGATGCTCTTGGAGGCGATGCCGTTTTTCCAGAAGGCCATTTCCCTCGGCGGCGCGCCGGAGTATAATGAAACGTTCCAAATGGGTATAATCAACTTCCGTTTGGCCGGTTTGGAGCGGGACACCGGAAATGCCCAACAGGCCTCGACCTATTACCAGGAGGCGGTAAAATGGTTGGAAGAGGCGACGACAGCCCGGAACACTCCGGCTGACGGTCCCCGCGAGGCATATTACATGTTGGCCCTGTGCCACGACCAATTGGCCGGCCAGCCGGGGGCGAACCAGGCCCGGAATCGCGAATTGGCATTGCGCTATTGGCGCCAAACCGCCGATTTCTACGATCAGGGTAGCCCTTACCGGACCTATGCCGAACAGCGGATTGAGGTTTTGGCGGAGGAGATGGGGTTATAGCGGACTAATAACTATGGACGCAGAAGGATACGCGTTGTCTTTTAGCGGACTTTTACCCAAGATATACAGACAGCCGATGCTTGCGGCAACGAGGAATGCACCACCTAATGCGTATCGCCCACATCACCGACCTCCATATCTCGCGGGAACCGGAACGGGGCGAATATAACGCCAAGCGTCTTCTCGGTTACCTCAATTACCGACTGTTCCGGAGCCGGCTTTACCAGGAAAAGGTCGCCGAAGCGGCCTTGCGGCAAATGATGCTCGACCCGCCGGACTTGGTTCTCCTGACCGGGGACATCACCCAACATGGCCTGGAGTCCGAGTTCGCGGCGGCGGAAAAGTTGTTGGCGATAGTAACCGGAGCCAATATACCGGTCATCGCCGTGGCCGGAAACCACGATGTCTACGGAACCGATAACGGCAAATCCGGACCACACATCCTTCGCGCCTTTCTCCGTCGTATCGCCCTCGATTTATTGCCGGATAATCAGGGCATTTTCCACCTTCCCGGCGTGGAACTGGCCGCCCTGCGGCAGGATGTACCCACGCCGGTGTTCTTTTCCTATGGCCGGCAGGACAGCGGCGAACTCCGCCGGGCCACGTCGGTCTGGCAGGATGCCCCGAACGGGGTGATGCGGATTGTCTGCGGGCATTACCCGGTGATCGACCCGCACGGGGGACGGCTCCTGTACTTCCGGGGACTCCGGAAAGCGGAAAAACTTATCGACTTCTGCCGCGAACACCGAGTCGCCGCCTACTTCTGCGGCCACAACCACAAACGTTTTATCGCCCCCATGCCGGGCGGTTGCATGCAGTATGTCGCGCCCGCCCTTTCGGCGGTAAAGGGGGTGGGAAAGGAGTGGATCAGCGTTTACCAATGCGCACCGGAGCAGGAACATCCGGTCGAGGTATAATTACCGCGAAGAATTACATAACACTCCAAAGCACATGGACGGCTCCCGCCAAAACCTCCGCTGCGTTTCCACCCGACAACGAACTCACCCGCACCGACCCGGCGTTGGGAAATTTTTCCCGCCACGGTTCGCCAAGCAGCCGGCAAGGTAAATCCACCTTATTGACGATAACCAATAGTTCGTCACCAGGGTTTATCGACGCCATCACCTCCCGCATCACCACCGCATCCCATGGAAGCGAACCGTCCAGCACCAGCCAAATCATGTCAGCACCGCTGAGACGCTCCCGCGCCATACGGGAAGCTGCCAAGGCGATGGCGTCACTCCCCGCTTCCGAAAAACCCGGCAAGTCGCAAAGCCGCAGCGGGTAACCCCCGACCTCGACCTCCTCCTCGACCACATCCCGGGTCGCCCCCGCTTCCGCGTCGACAAAAGCCCGGTCGTAACCGGCCAAGGCATTGAGAAGGCTGCTTTTCCCGGCGTTCGGCGCGCCAACCAATGCCACCCGCCGCACTTTGCCTATACCCGCGGCAACCTTTTCCCCCCGTTCGCGCGCCAGTAATATTGCGGCGGCTTGGCCTTCGCTGAGACAGCCCGCCAATGCCGGGTCGAACAGCGGGTCGCCTGTCGCCCAACCGACCGCTTCCCCTTCTCCTTCCCCCTCCTTCCCTTCCTTCCGCCAGGCAAGCCGCCGCACCGAGTTACGCCGTAAATACTCTTCCACCGCTTCCCGCACCGCCCTCCCGCCGTGGCAAGTCAAAACCCGCTCACCTTCGCGAGGTTTGGCCAAAAGCACTTCATCGATTACCAGTCCCGCTTCCGACTGCAGCCAACCATAGTGCAATTCATGCGTTTCCAGCCCTTTCTCCACCCCGGCGTTGTATCTTTTCCCTACCCTTGCGTCCAGGAGAGGTAACAATCCCGTTTCAGGACCATAGATATTGAAAATGGCTAGCGGCCCAGTTTGTTCCGAACTAGCTGAAATATAAGTGGATAAGGTATTATCAAACACGTTTGTCCCTTGCTTGCCATGCAGTTTCGCACTTTGCCATCCCGGCAAAACTCACCTGTCAGGAAAAAAATCCCCGCCTCTTAACCGCGTCCAATTCCAACTTTAAGTGAAACCTCCCGGCAAGGGAAGGTTAAAGCCTGGATTTTTCCTTGACTCACAATATACAGTGCTATAATAGTGGATGTGTACTAGCGGTTGCGTTCCTGTCTCTCTATCCAGCGACTTATTTTATTGGGTCGCTGGTTGTTTATGGACATTACTTTATTTTCGGTCGGAGTTGAGCAATCCCGGGAGGCGCCAATGCGCTGTCCATTTTGCAAGAAAGACAATGATAAAGTCATCGACACCCGGCCTTCGGAAGACGGTTCGACCATCCGCCGCCGCCGCGAGTGCCTCGATTGCGGCAAACGGTTCACCACTCACGAGCGGCTGGAGGAAATGCCGGTTCGGGTGGTAAAGAAAAATGGGCGGCGGGAACCGTTCGACCGCGACAAGATCATGAACGGGATTGTTCGGGCGGTGGAGAAGCGGTCCATATCCCTGGAGGAGGTCGAAAAACTGGTAGCGTCGATTGAGCGTTCGGTTTTAGACCAGAACGACCGGGAGATTTCCACCCGGGACATCGGCGAATTGGTCATGACCAGGCTCAGGGCCATGGACGAAGTGGCCTATGTCCGTTTCGCCTCGGTATACCGCGAGTATTCGAAGCTGGAGGAATTCGTCAAGGAGATTCGCAGCATCGCTCCGGCAGTCAACGGATCCGCGAACGGCAGCCACAATAAGTAATGAAGCTTTTCGTGGACTTTTTGAGGCATTCGAACGGCGATTTACTTGATTTTTTCGAAAAGTCTGCTTTTCCTTTAACCAAAATTCAGAATGGTTACCCCATCGTGTAGTTGAAGTTACAGTGGACCTTCAAGGAGATCGCACGGCGCTTGGCTCGATTTCCTTGCAACGTCCGCTTCCAGGGAGAAAAGAATGTCCGGTATCAATTGGGTGATAAAGCGGGACGGGACGGTTGTCCCGTTCCAGAAAGAAAAAATTTCCGACGCCATCTTTTCCGCCGCCCGGGCGGTCGGTGGCGAAAACAGGCAGATCGCCGAGGACATCGCCGATCTGGTGGTAAATCTATTGGAAAAACGTTACCACGATGCCGCCCCGCCGGGCATCGAGGACATTCAGGACATGGTGGAAAAGGCCCTAATTGAGACAGGCCACGCCAAGACGGCGAAGGCCTACATCCTGTACCGGCAACGCCGCGGCGAAGCCCGGCAAAAGATGCGGGTCAGGAAAGACACCCTGCACGGCGCGGATTCCACCGACATCCACCTCCTGGTGGACCCGGGTTCGCAAGCCGAATATTTTCCCTGGGATTCCAGCCGTATCGCCCGGGCCCTGGTGAAAGAGGCGGATCTTGACCAGGCGGAAGCGGCGTCGGTCGCGAGATCGGTGGAGAAGCGGGTATTGGCTTCCGGGCTGACCCGAATTTCCACCAGCCTCATCCGCGAACTCACCGACAACGAGCTTTTTGAACGTGGTCACCAGAAATCCCTGGAAAAGCAGGCGCTGATTGGTTTACCGAAGTACGATATCGAACAGCTGATTATTTCCAAGTCCAAGGAAAATTCGAATATTTCCGCGAACAATCCGGAAGCGATCAACTTAGCTATTGCCGAAACGGTTCTGAAACAGTACGCTCTCCAGAACATTTTTTCTCCCGAAGTCGCCGATGCCCACCGGGAAGGCGCGGTGCATCTGCATGACCTCGGCTATCCCACCCGGGTCTATTGTTCCAGCCATTCCATCGAGTATTTGAAAAAGTACGGCCTGCAACTGGAAAACCTGGACACCAGTTCCGCCCCGGCCCGACACGCCCGGACCCTAACCGGGCACCTGAATACCTTCCTGGCTTCGATGCAGGCCTACTACGCCGGAGCCTTGGGGGTAGCGTACATTAACATAATGTACGCCCCCCTGGTCGAGAACATGTCGGACGACGAGATGCGTCAGGAGGCGCAGCACCTGATTTTTTCCTCCAGCCAAAACGCCTTCTCCCGCGGCGGGCAAACCCTGTTTCTCGATTTCAATATCCACACCGGCATTCCGGGTTATCTGAAAAAGGTACGCGCCATCGGTCCCGGCGGTAAATACCTCGACCGGACCTACGGCGAATTCACCGAAACGGCGACCCGCTTCACCAAGGCCATGCTGGACGTCTGGGCCCAGGGGGATCAATACGGCCACATCTTCGCCTTCCCCAAGTGCGATTTCCACATCAATCACGAAACGTTCGAAGATCCCAAACAGCTGGAAATCTATAATTACGCCTGCGAAATCGCCGCCAAAAACGGCACCCCTTATTTCATTTTCGACCGGGACGAAGTCACTCTCTCGGCCTGCTGCCGGCTGCGGACAGTCATCGAAGACACGCATATGATAACCCACCCGGAATCGATGCGCTTCTGCGGCTTCCAGAACGTGACCATCAACCTGCCCCAATGCGCCTATCGTGCCGGTCGGGGGAATTACGGCCGGGTGTTTGCGGAAATCGAGCGAACTTTGGCGATCTGCGTCAAGGCGCATCAGGAAAAGAAGAAGTTCGCCAAGATCCTCATGTCCGGCCCTTCGATGCCGCTGTGGCAAATCGGCAAGACTGCGGCCGACGGCAGGCCTTACGTCGATTTAGACCAGGCTACCTACATCGTCGGGGTGATTGGCCTTAGTGAATGCCTCGCCTACCTCACGGGCAAGGAATTGCACGAGGATGAGCGGACCCTGCAAATGGGGATGAAGATTATTTCCCACCTGTTTTTCTGCATCAAGGAAATGGGCGAAAAACACGGCATGAAAATCACCATCGAGGAGTCTCCGGCCGAATCGGCGGCGCGGCGCTTGGCGAAAATCGACCTGAAGCGTTTTCCCGACGCCATCGATTACATGCGCGGTGACTTGAACAAGGACGAAGTGTATTACACCAACTCGGTGCACCTGCGTCCCGACGCGCCGGACGGAATTGTCGACCGCATCATGAAGCAGGCCAAATTCCACAGTCTTATCGAATCCGGGGCGATTATCCATGCCTTTATCGGCGAATCGCGGCCGTCGGCCGGGTCGATTGCCAGTCTGGTAAAAAGCACTTTCGAAAAGACCAAGGCGGCGCAGTTGACGATTAGCCCGGAATTCACGGTCTGCAAATCCTGCCATAAGGTCGGGGCCGGTATCCGGAGCAGGTGTCCGCATTGCGGAGCGGTGAATATTCCCGGCGTTAGCCGGGTTGACGAGACGGAAGCGGTGCGCTCGGGGTGGACCCGGGAAGCTCTGGCCGAATTTGGCCGCCTCGAATTGGCGGACTGCTGCAGGTAGACATCATGCAAATTCTCGTCCCCGGTTACGATCTGCGCGGTTTGCTTGAAAACTCCCTCCTGGAATGGGAGAATCGGTTGTCGGCGGTGCTGATTTCCGGCGGCTGCAATTTGCGTTGCCCGTTTTGCCATAGCTGGCGCTACGTCACCCAGCTGGAATTGTTGCCGCCGGTTGATCACCGCCGGGTTTTCGCCTTGTTGGAGCGGCAGCGGGGCTGGCTGGACGGGGTGGTTTTCTCCGGCGGCGAACCGACCTTGCAGCCGGGATTGGCGGAGATGATCCGGCGGGTTCGGGATTATGAAGTCAAGATCAAGCTGCACACCAACGGCACCAAGCCGGAAGTCATCGCCCAGCTGCTTCGGGACGGCCTGCTTGATTGTCTCGCTCTTGATTACAAGGCGCCGTTTGCCGCGGCGGATTACGCCGCCGCCACGGGTGATGCCGAAGCGGTCACCCTTGAGTTGGTGAAGGAGTCGTTCCATCTGGCCGACGCGTCCGGAGTGGAACTGGAGTACCATAGCACTTTGGTGCCGGCTTATATTACGCCGGAAAAATTCAAGAAAATGGCGGCGGATCTGCCGGCGCGGGGCAAATGGATTCTGCAACAGTACAAATCCGCCGACACCCTAAACCCGGCCGTCTCCGGAAAGAAGGTTTACAGTCGGCAGCAATTGGATGAATTTGTGAATGCAGCGGGGCAAGGCCGCCGCATTGTCTTGACAGGAGTGGAATAATCGCCTTATGCCTGACGATCTCTTCACCGAAATCCTCCGGGAAGCCCAGAAGGAAAAACAGCTGGTCTGCATCTTCCGCGACCCCGCCGATTTGCGGCGTTTCGCCGTCGGCTTTGTCCAAGCCGTCTCCCAGGCCGACTATACCCTCCAGCAGATCGACCCCGACGGCAATCCGGATGGCCTCGACATCGGTTCCATCGACGACATTATCGAAATCCGCAAGGAATCCCGTTACGCCCGGCAGATTAGCCTCCTCATGGAAAAGGAGGAAGAACCCGCCGCCCTAAAGACTCCCCAAGGCTGGACCGGAAACCCTAATCCCGAAAGCTGTCTGGACGAAGTCCTGAAACGTTCGATGCTGGAAAAGCTGGTCGTGAACATTCTTCTCGCCACCGGCGACGACGAACTCCGCTTCTACGGCATCGCCCGCGAACTCACCAGCACCCACGTCCGCGTCGACATCCTCACCGACGATGGGGAACCCGACGGCACCTCGGTCATCCGGCTTGACGACATCGCCGGTCTGCAGGTAAACACCCGGGACGAAAAGAAAATCGCCCTCTTCAACCGTCACAGGATGCACCTTTACCTATGAGTATACTCCCGACCACCCAGGCAAGGTATTACAAACCTTACGCCGACGGCAGCGTCAGCTGCGAGCTCTGCCCGCACGAATGTTTCCTCAAGAACGGCGGCATCGGCATTTGCGGCGTCAGGAAAAACCGGAATGGCGTCCTGATGGCCCTCACTTATTCGGAAGTCACCAGCTCGGCTGTTGACCCTATCGAGAAAAAACCGCTCTACCATTTTTTCCCCGGCTCGAAAATTTATTCCATCGGCGGCTGGGGCTGTAATCTGAAGTGCATTTTCTGCCAAAACTCCGCCATTTCCCAATCCGTTTCGCCGACTGTGCACATGACTCCGGCGGAAGTGGCGCGGGAGTCGCAGCGCTTGGGTTCCATCGGCGTCGCCTATACCTACAACGAACCGGTAATTGCCATCGAATTTCTCATGGACTGTGCCAAGGAGGTGCGTCGGCGCGGCGGGAAAAACGTTCTGGTTTCGAACGGTTTCATCAGCCCGAAGCCGCTCGCGGATCTCTACCCCCTTTTTGACGCCATGAATATCGACATGAAAGCCTTCAACAACGATTTCTACAAGCGCCTCTGCGGCGGTTCCCTTGAGCCGGTCCTGGAAACGGTGAAATTCCTGGCCGGGAAAATTCATTTGGAACTGACCACCCTGCTTATCCCCGACGCCAATGACGCCATACCCGAGCTGGAGGATCAGGCGACCTGGATTCTCGAAAATTGCGGCCCGAACGTGCCCTGCCACTTGACCGCCTATCACCCCAGCTACAATTACCACCGCGCCGCCACCACCGAGGCGCATCTGAAAAACGCGCGTTACATCTTCAGGAAAAAGTTGCATTACGTTTATCTCGGCAACGTGAATGTCCCCGGCGCCGACGACACCATTTGCGTCAAGTGCGGCGCGACCATAGTCAAGCGGGTGATATTCTCCGCCGACACCTCCGGCATGAACCGGAACGGGACCTGTGCGAAATGCGGGGCATTCAATTATATTGTCAATAAATGAGCGCCGACTTCACCATCCGTAATAATAACTGGACTTTTACTAAAGCGCCGTTCAGACCGCCGAATGGCGATTTTGTAAAATCGACAACCCTTGAAATTCAGACCAATCGATTTTTGCCAGTGGCGATTGGCGGTTTAATCGCCACTGGCAAAACTTCAGTTACCCCCTGGAGCAGTTTATACCCATGCGCCTTAAATCTGTCGAACTGTTTGGCTTCAAATCCTTTGCCGATCATACCACTATCACCTTCAACCATGGCCTTACCGGCATCCTCGGCCCCAATGGCTGCGGCAAGTCGAACGTCGTCGACGCCATCAAGTGGGTTCTGGGGGAAAAGTCGGCGAAGTCGCTCCGCGGTGAAGAAATGCTCGATGTCATCTTCTCCGGCTGCGCCTCGCGGCCGCCGGCGAATATGGCCGAAGTCAAACTCACCTTCGACAATTCCGACCAGTCCATCCCCCTGCCCTACAACGAAGTCTGCCTCGGCCGGCGCCTGCACCGCTCGAAGGAAAGTTTCTATTTTATCAATCAAAACCGCTGCAAACTGAAAGATATCCGCGACCTGCTGTTGGACGGCGGCATCGGCACCTCGGCTTATTCCGTAATTGAACAAGGCCGGGTCGAAGCCCTCCTTCACGCCAAACCGGCCGAGCGCCGCGCCGTTTTCGAGGAAGCCGCCGGAATCGCCAAATTCAAGATCAAGCGTAAGGAAATTCTCTCCCGCCTGGACCGGGCCGAGCAAATCCTTCTCCGCGTCAACGACCGGGTCGATGAAAAGGAAAAGCAGATCCGCAAAGTCGCCGCCCAGGCTTCGAACGCACGCCGCCACCGCCGCCTGTCGGAAGAACTCGCGGCCATGCGCAAACACCTTTACACCCGGCAGTACGCCGCCCAGCATCTACAGTTGGCGAAACTGGACAAACAGCGCCAGGAACTCGAAAACGAACTCGACCGCGAAGAGAAAAACCTGACCCAGCTCAATGGCGAATTCACCCGCCTCTCGGAGGAGGAAGCGTCTGTCACCCGCGACCGGGATCAAGTGGTGGAAGCGGCGACGAAAACCCAGGAGGAACTGGCCAGGATTCAATTGGAACAGTCGAACGCCAAAAACCGTATCGAACAGCTGACCGGGGAAATCACCCGGGGAAACGAACGCCGGACCGAACTCAGCGCCCGCCTCGACCGCCTCACTCAACAGGAAGAGGAACTAAAGAAAAACCTCGAGGAAGCCCGGGCCAAAGCCAGCGGCCTGGAAGAAGCGTTCAATTCGCAAAGCCAGTCCCGGCAGGGGCTGATGGACGCCATGGCGACGATTGAAGGGGTGGTCACCGCGCTACGCGGCCAAACCATCGAACTCCACCGGAAACGCCAGGATCTCGCCGCCGAAACCGCGCGTCTGGAAGCGGCGGAAGAATCGACCAGCCAACGTCTCGCCGATTTGAATGAACGCGAGGCCAAACTCGCCGGCGAAGAGGAAACGCTCCGCACCGCATTCGCGGAGGTCGAACGCCAATACGCCGCCGCCGCCGCCGCTTTCGGCGAAAACGCCGACCGGTTGCAGTCGCTCCGCACCCGGGGTCGGGAACTGGCCGCCACCGCCGAGCAACTGCTCCGCGATGAACGCGCCCTCGATTCGGAAAATTCCGCCAAAGCATCCCGCAAAGCTACGCTGGAAGATTTGGAAAACAGCTTCGACGGCGCTTTCGAAGGGGTCAGGAACATACTTTCCGCCGCCCGCGATAATCATTTCGACGGCCGCGGGGTAATCGGCATGGCCGTCGACCTGATGACGATCCCGCCGGATCTCTCCCTCGCCTTCGAGACGATTCTCGGCGGCCAAGCCCAGGACGTGGTGGTCGAAAACGCCCGCGACGCGCAGACCTGCATCGAATACCTGAAACGCAATCGTCTCGGCCGCGCCACTTTCCTCCCCATGGACCGCATCCAGCCGCGCCGGCGCCTGACTCAGAATTTCCGCCATATCCCCGGTGTCATCGGTGAAGCCGTCGACCTGGTCAGCTACGATCGGCGCTACAACGGCGTCATGGAATACCTGCTCGCGGGAATTCTGGTCGTCGACAACCTGGACCTCGCCCGCGATTTGGCCGGCCGCGAAGCCCGGGGGGTGAAAATCGTCACCCTGGAAGGCGACGTGGTCAGTCCCTCCGGGGCGATGACCGGCGGCCACGGCAAACAGCGCCGGGCTGGATTGGTGCAGCGTAAAGCCGAATTGGATGCGCTTGGTGTCGAATTGGCGGACTGCCTGAAACGGCTGCGCGAGATGCAGGAGCGGCGGCAGGTGGTTTTGGCGGAGGTCGCGCAAATAAACACCGAAGCGGATGCTATCGAGAAAGCCCAGGCCGAGGCTGGCCGGAGCGAAGCCGCCCTCAAACAAAACTTGGCCGGGCGAAAAGCCGATCTGGAACGGGTCGCCCGCGAACGGCGGGAAACGCTGGCCGAACGCGATAATCTCGGCGCCGGCGGGAAGCGGGAGCAGCTGGAGAATTTGCGTTCGACCCTGGTAAATCACGAAGCGGAAATGTCGCGTCTCGAAACGGAACTGGCGGCGCGGGCGGATGAACAGCGTTCGACCCGGGAGCGGATTGACAGTCTCGGCCACGAATTCGCCGCCCTGTCCGGGGAACGTTCCGGCGCCCTGGCGCGGGTGCGGGAACTTGAGAACCGGTGCACAGAATTGTCGCGGGACTCCCAGGAATGCCGCGACGAACTTTCCCGCCCCGGGCTTTCCCACCAGGAGGCGGAAGAGTGGATTGCCGAATGGCAGGGACGTTTGGAACAGGCGAACAACCGCGAAGCCGAGCTTCTCGCCGTCCGCGATCAGCAACGCGCCACCGCCACCGAACTGGCCGAACGGCTGGCAGATTGCCGGACCCGCACCGAGGCGGTGCGTTCCCGGGAACGCGAGGGTCAGGCCCAGGCCCAGCGCCTCCGCGAGGGTTTGGCCCAGGTCGGGCGGCAGGACGCGGAGTGCCGGGTGCGCATTGAAACGATTCGCGACAAGGCCAGGGTGGAACTTCACCTCGAAGATTTGCCGATTCCGGCCGAAGCTCAGGATAATTCCGGTTCGATCACGCTCGCTGAAGACGGCGGCATGGCGGCTCCCGAAGCGAAAGCGGCGGAACCGGAAGGTCCCCCCCCCGAGTGGGCGGTTTGGCCGGATGCGGAACTGCAAGCGAAAATCGAGGATGTCAACCAGAAGATCCGCAATATCGGCAGTGTCAATCCGGAAGCGATCGACGAATTGGCCGAGCTGGAAGCTTCGGCCGAGTTCCTTCGCAGCCACAAGGAGGAGCAGGAAGAGGCCTCGCAGTCGATGCGGGCCGCTATCGACAAATTGAATGTCGAAAGCAGCGTGCGTTTCCAGGAGACTTTCGTCTCGGTCCGCGAGAATTTCCAACGCATGTTTACCCGGCTTTTTGGCGGCGGCAGGGCGGATCTCTTCCTTGAGGAAGTGACGGAAGAAGGCGCGGATCCCCTGGACGCCGGTATCGAAATCAAGGCCCAGCCGCCCGGCAAGGAGCCGAAGAGCATTTCCCTCCTTTCCGGCGGCGAAAAGGCGTTGTGCGCGGTGGCGTTGCTGTTTGCCTTGTTCCGTTCGAAGCCGAGTCCCTTCTGTATTTTGGACGAAGTCGACGGTCCTTTGGATGAATCCAATATCGACCGTTTCATGCAATTGGTTCGGGATTTCACCGACGAGACGCAGTTTATTATCATCACCCACGCCCAACGCAGCATGAGCAAGATGGACAGCATTTGGGGTGTCACCCAGCCGGAGCAGGGAATTTCCCACGTCATCGGCCTCCGTTACGAAGCGATGGAGAATATGAGCCGGGAAAAGGTGAAGGGGGCGGGGAAGGAACCGGTCATGACGCGGGAATTGGCCACTACGGCGTGAGAGGTTGGGCATGCCATAAGGGATTTTCTCCATTACGATATGCATTCGGTATTCAAAGCGCTTTCTCCTTGTGTGACGTGGTCTCTTTTGCACAATACAGGGGGGAATTGGGAACTCGGGAAAGTTTAAGGGAAAGCGAACGGTAGTTAGTTCGCTTTCTTTTATCAACCCTCTTTTCGGAAAGGAAGCGCCATGTTGACGGAAAACTTCGCGGATCGCCTGGATAATGCGATACGTGAGAAAAATAGCGTGGTCGTGGTCGGTATCGATCCGACGCTGGCCCTTATGCCGCCGCAATTGGCGGAGAAGGCCAAGGATGGACCGTCCGGTCTTTATTCGGCGCTTTCCGATTATTGCTTGGGTCTGGTTACGGCGGTTGGGGATTTGGTCCCGGCGATTAAGCCGAACATCGCCTTTTTCGAGGCGTTCGGTTTGCCGGGGCTTTCCATTTACAAGTCGGTTTGTCTTGCCGCCAAAGATGCCGGGGTGGTCGTCATCGGCGACGTCAAGCGGGGGGACATTGGTTCGACGGCGGCGGCTTATGCCGAGGGTTTGTTGGACGCGCCGGCGGTGAATTTGCAGGAGTTGACGTCATTGCCGGCGGATCGTTTTCAGGATAAGGTGGGTCCGTTGTTGGGGCCGCATGATGCCTTGACCTTGAACCCTTATTTGGGGACAGATTCGCTGTTACCGTTTCTTGAGCGTGGGGTGCCGCGCGGCCAGGGTTGTTTTGTTTTGGTGAAGACAAGTAATCCTTCTTCCCGCGAGGTCCAGGATTTGCGGGTTGAGGGTGGGGGTACCGTGGCTGAACGGGTGGCGGGTTTGGTGAAGGAGTGGGGGAAGGATCATTTAGGCAGAATGCGGATGTCTGCGGTGGGTGCGGTGGTGGGGGTGACGCATGGGGCTGAATTGGGGCGATTTCGCGAGTTGATGCCGGACACGCCGTTTTTACTTCCGGGTTATGGGACCCAGGGTGGTGGGGCGAAGGACGTGGTGGCGGCGTTTTTTTCAAATGGTAGCGGGGCGGTGGTGAATGCGAGCAGGTCGATAATGCAGGCATGGAAGACGGAGGGGGAGGCGGAGGATTGGCAGGGTGCGGCGCGCAGGGCGGTGGTGCGGATGAATTTGGATTTGGCGTCGGCCTTGCAGGCGGCGGGGAAGTGGTTGTTTTAAAGAAAGTCGAGCGACGGTACTGCTCGATTTTCTTTACAACCCCACTTGACAGTGTATAATATATACCGATGAGTAGTTCTACAACGCTAGTTTTGCGGTAACCGCCCCGCAAATCTAGCATGAATAACCACTTGCGTTGACCATCGCTCTTTGTCGCCAGCGCAGGAATTATTGTCTAACCCTTTACTCATGCTACTTTTACGGAAGTGGTTCCCGTAAAAGTAGCGTTGTAGAAGTAGGCTCGGCTATACAACCCGGATGGCTTTGCTTACGAGCAAATGGGTTACTCCCATGATTTCTACAAATGAGGTGCCTAACCATGCCAGATATTAAGTCAATACTAAAATCCGTGCACACATTATCAGACTATTACAAAGTTGACTCATCCCGTATCCTTCACGCCTTTTTGATAGACTACCTGCAATCCAGTGTATTCGAACGCCCTCTGGACAGTTTTTTAGAAGAGCAGGCAAGTGTTTGCCTTGGTGAAAACGCCTACAAAGACCTGTTCCCGGACGAAGTTATTAGTGGAGAAGTGGTTGAGGTAGCCGAATCATCCATTCCAATAGCTGGCCTGTTGCAAGAAGAAACCGAACCGTTTCGCGGTCCAGAATCAATTAATGCTGATTTAAGTGCGATTTCCCTATTAGTCGAGCGCCACGAAGTAATGGACACAGACAAAAAAATCAAGTCACTTTGCCAGGACGCTAGACTTCGTTTCTCGGCTTTTCCTCACGGGAAAATTAAAGCCGTTAAAGACATGCAACTTCTGCGCCATGGGGGACATCATTAGGATATTGGAATGTCGCACGAGATACGTATAGTATATCACCCAACAAAAGTATATGGTTTTATTGAGTCGCTCGACAGCGATCTAAAAGACCTCATATACGAAAAGATTGGCAAAGTCCTCCGTTGTGGCTGGGGTGCTTTGACGCCGATTAAAATCACCCAACCAGATTTTGGGTACGAGCTTGCGTCTAATCTGAGAATAAGGGAGTATCATTACCAATTCACCGTCCTTTTGAATCATGGAACCCATCCACAATATAAAGCAGCCACATTTAAAGTCAGAAAAGATGCATCCGGGATTGACAATACGGATGTCGCTTTTTTTTACTTCATTCATCTAACAATATTGGATTGACGTGGATTTTTCGAAAACGAAAGGCTCCGGAAAATCCATAAGGTGACTCGCTAATGCTGAAATCGCTTCCATTCATCATCTTACTTTTACTCCTACTCTCCTCCCCCATCCACGCCGCCACTCCGCCCCAAGACCCCGGCCAACTCTTCCAATACGGCCTAAACCTCCTCGACCGCCAACAACGCCGAACCCACTTCAACAACCTTGCCGCCCAATGCCTCGCCTCCCCCGACCCCGCCACCCGACGCACCGGCATCCAAGCCCTGCTCCAAGCCGCCTTCGTCACCGACGGCAACCGCGAAAAAGCCAGCCTCTACGAGCAGATCATCGCCCGCGCCCGCGCCGAAAATTTCGAAGCCGGCGCTGTCGACGCCCAAATGGGAAAAGCCCGCGCCAGCAAAAATCTCAGCGAAAAAATCGCCATTTACGACCAAGTAATCCAAAACCCCCAGGGTAAAACCATTCCACATGTTGCCAACTGCCAACGCGAAGCCATCGGCCGAAAAGCCCGGCTGCTCGACAACAACGCCATCCTAATCAATTATTATGAAGGACTTGTCAACCTAGCCGCCCGCTCCGGTGACCGCCGCGCCCTCATCCGCGCCTTATTCGAACAACAAATGGCCGAATGGTTGCAACTCGACAAAAAACAGGACGACGCCCCCCTGACCCGTAAAATCATCGCCACCCTGCATGAATCCGACCGCCCCGCCGATAAACTTGCCATCGGCCGCGAATACGGCCACCTCGGCGAAATCAGCAAAAACGACTTGGAAAAAGCGCGGAATTATCAACACTCCCTGGCCGAATTCATGTCCATCCCCGACGACGCGACGGAAAAAAGCGAGGCGGTCAAAGGCTGCGAAGATGTACTCACCAAGCTCGCCGAAGACGCGCCAACTCCAGAAGAAAAAATCCGCTACTATCAGCAAATCCTCGCCCTCCCCAATGGGTTCGACATCGACAAACCCCTGGCTCAGGTTAAGATTGCCCTGTCTGTAGAAGACCTGAATGAACGTGGCCGTCAGCTTGACGAAGTCATAAAGGAAGGCTTGAAAGGCCAGGCCCGCTGGGAAGTGGTCCTGGAAGCGATGCTGGAAAAAGCCAAACTCCCCGGTGACGAGCTGGCCCGTCTCCTCCTGATTCACATCGTCAAGAACGACGTGTCGATGGGCGTCCCCTCCCTACGCGCCTGCGAGCTCCAGGCCGAACTCCTCGGCAAAAACCCGCAAGAGTTCGCCCTCGGCTTCATGGCCACCAAAGCGGCGATGCTGATTGACGACCCGGCTCTGAACGGTGTTTACCTCGACATGGTGGAGGGATTAGCGGATCCGGTGTCCCGGCGCATGTGTTATGACTTGGTGGTAAGGTATTTGGACGGAGTGGAAGGTTCCGGCGCCGAACACGGCATGGCCCGGGCCATGGCCGCAAAAGCCGCCCTGCTGGAAGACCCAGGCGAACGGATGAAATTATACGCGGAAATCCTGAAGCGCTTCGGCAAAAGCTCCGGCCCCTTCAAACAAGGCCCCGAGCTCCAGAAGATTCTGGCCGAATCCGCCCTGGCCCTAGCTGCTGAAACCGCCGACCGCCAGCAAAAAGAGGCATTCCTCGACTACGTGATTGACGATCTGCCGGATTTGGAATTGTTCGACGTCGGGCCGATGCGCGAGGCGGTGCGTAGGAAAGCGGAACTGAAACGGTGATACGTTTGAGGGATAATACATGACATTAGTAATTATATGACAGATTGTATTTGCATGGATATCCGAAGCGTTGTAATATATTTAATAAGCAATTATATTAGGAGAGGAGAGAGCATGGCCTCTACAAAAACCTTTACTCCCGAAATTGAGACTAAGCTTGATCTATTAGTGGATATATCAGGTCAAAGTCGAGATTTTTTTATTGATAAACTTAGCAATATTGATGAATGTGAATACATTTCGTTACTTGATGATGAAATATGTATCCTTGAAGCACCTGGAATTATTCAAGGAATAAAGGATGGCACTATTGAAACTTTCCCCTTTCCGGAACCACTTGATATACTACTCGAAAGTGTGCATTAGGTGGAACTAGATGGAATCTCTCGATAATAACCCAAATGATAATATTAAATGTCTTGGTACAACTAAACATACCGTATATTCGCTGGATCCTGCCGCGCTAATCATCACTAAACGAAATATTCGATATTACAGTGGGGAAGGTATCTTATTAACAAAAAAATTAGCTGATATTCCAGGAACTAGTTTTTCTCTGCATTAATTTAAATCTGGAGTTTTGCAAAATCACCATTCAAACCGCCGAATGGCGATTTTGTAAAATCAAAAACCCCGAAAATTCGGGCAAAAACGATTTTTGCAATGTGACGATTGGCGGTTAAATCGTCACTTTGCAAAACTTCAGTTAAATTTACCATACCAACCAAATTCACCGCTACGGTAAGATTCCTCACCGATGGCAAAATGGTGTATTTACAGCATTTTGTCATCGACTAGTGCGGTTTTATCTTCCATACCGAGGTGCTGGAAAAAAAATATATGATAAACGCCGCGAACAGCTCTTGTTCGCGGCGTTTATCAGACCAAGTACACCCTGTCGGTGCCTCACATGATCATATCCTTAACCTTCATCAACCGCGCCCGGCTCGACCGCTCCGCCTCTTCCAATTTCGAAGCGATCTCCTTGATGGTAGACTTAAGTGACGGAATCATCACATATTCAAGCGCATTTACCCGACGCCGGGTCTTCTCAATCTCGTCCGCCATACGAATAACCGCTTCCTCCTTGGATGCCAATTCCAGCATTCGGGGGAAAACCTTCCGCATACTGGCGCTCGCCATATCGAAGTCGGTGGAAGTCGACAGGGTGCTGTAGGACGGGCGGAGTTCAAAGCCTTTCAGTTCCACTTCCGGGTAAGCCACGCTCATCACCGATTTCCGGGCAATCGCCACTTCCAGGCGGGTGTCGGTTTCCTCCAAAGCAGTCGTCACCGCCTCTTCGCCGGAAATACCCGACGCCAACATAAAGAGGGACAAAGTGCGCGGCACCTCCCGGTCAACCTCGTCCCGGATGGCGGAATACTCCCCCACCAGCTCCATAAAGCGCTGCACTAAACCTTCCATCTTGTCCTTGAGAAGCTTGTGCCCGCGCCTGGACATGACTAGGCGCTTTTTCAAACGCAAGAGCTGCATGCGCGTCGGATTAACCCGAATTTTCATACCCAAACCCTTTCGTCACCGTCGGATACGGTCATTCTCACTTGGGTAAATCCGTCGCCTCGACATAATGCCGTTCCACGAATTCGGGGCGGATACGCTTCAATTCGGCTCTGGGGAGCACGCCCAGGAGTTTCCAGCCCAGGTCCAGATTGTCCTCGATTTCCCGGTTTTCATTATCCGCTTGGGTGATGAACTGCGCTTCAAAACGTTTGGCGAATTCCATATAACGTAGGTCAAGAGGCGTCAACGCCGATTCGCCCAATACAACCGCTAATTCCTGGCTGTTCTTGCCCTTGGCGTAAGCAGCATAGAGCTGGTTCATAACCCCGGCGTGATCCGCCCGGGTCTTGCCTTTGCCAATACCCTTGTCCTTGAGGCGGGACAAACTAGGAAGAACGTCGACCGGCGGATAAATCCCTTCGGCGTGGAAGGAGCGGCCGAGGATAATCTGTCCTTCGGTGATGTAGCCGGTCAGGTCCGGCACCGGGTGGGTTTTATCGTCCTCCGGCATGGTCAGAATGGGAATTTGGGTTATGGAACCGTCCTTGCCTTTAAGCCGACCGGCACGTTCGTATATGGTGGCCAAGTCGGTATAGAGGTAGCCCGGGTAACCGCGCCGCGACGGGACCTCCTTGCGGGCGGCGGAGATTTCCCGGAGCGCCTCGCAGTAATTCGTCATGTCGGTAAGGATAACCAGGATGTGCATGCCGAGTTCGTAAGCGAGGTATTCGGCGGTGGTCAGGGCGAGACGGGGAATGGAA
>JAVBQR010000182.1:0-14421 GCA_031548865.1 Planctomycetota bacterium | reverse complement strand
CTCTAGGATGGCCTAACTACCCGCCTTCTTCTCCTCCGCGACCCGTTAAATCGCACTGGCACGCCTTAAGGGTACCGAACGCCTATTGAAATTGTGAAAACGTGTCTCGTCCCGTCATACTTCGTCAGCTCGGTCGGAAATGACTTTTTCCGCCTAACCGCAGGCTGAAAAAGTGATTTCCTCCCTTGCTTCCTCGTCTGACGGGACGATACACATTTCCACAATCCCAATAGACATTCGGTACGTTCCCTCTGGACCCAGCATGACCGGGATTTCCATTCGGGTTATTGCCAACCGCAAGCTTTGCGCAAAGCTTCAACTACAACCACCACTATAGCGCCGTTCACGCGCCGCAAAAAAAATTTTTATGATTTTTCAAGAAAATCGTACCTGCCGCCGTTTGATTTCCTTTTTGCCCGCATCCCGCCAAGGAAAGGCCCTCCATGCATACCATCCGCCCCGCCGGCAAAGCCGACAGTTGGTACCCGGGGAAACCCGCAGACCTGAAAAAGGAAATCGCCGCCTGCCTGGAAAAAGGCAAACGGGACTTTGGGGAAAACCTGGACAGGCTCTCCGGCCACCCGGCCGCGATTGTCGTTCCCCATGCCGGACTGATCTTCTCCGGCGCCCTGGCCGCCCTGGGGTTCGACGTCCTGCGTAAAAGTTACCCCCGCGTCGACCGCTTCGTGGTCTTCGGCGCCTGCCACCGCATGCGCCTGCGCCGGCCCGCCGTCTGGAACCGCGGCGCCTGGGAAACGCCCTTGGGACAAATCAGCGTCGACGAGGAGGTGGCGACCGCCTTCTGCGAAGAAGGGGTGGGGGACGCGAACCCGGCGGCGCACTTGGACGATAACGCGATTGAACTGCAGACGCCTTTTATAAAAGGCTGGTTCCCGGAGGCGAAAATGGTCCCGGTGGCGATGGGGTTTTTTGACAATTCCTGGGAAATCGGCGGGCTGGCTGCGCAGATTGCGGCGCGCTTTTCCGGGGTTACCCTTGCCGTAGCCTCGACGGATTTGACGCATTACGGAAAGGCTTTCGGCGTATTTCCGGTCGGGGCCGGCCCCGCCGCCGTGGAATGGACGCACCGCAACGATCAAAAATTCCTGGACACGCTCCTGGCCATGCGCCAGGACGACATCGTCACCATCGCCGAACGCGATTCCAGCGCCTGCGGCGCCGGAGCCGCCGCCGCCGCCGCCGGCTGGGCGCGGGAGCGGGGAGCCGTCAACGGAACTTTATTGGGCTATACCACCAGTTACGACATCATGCCGCAGGGTGAGGCGGAGCATTTGGTGGGGTACGGGGCGGTGGCGTTTGTTGCGGAATAGCTATACCGGTCGTGAAACGAAATTGTGAAAATGCTTTTAATGCGGTTTTCACAACTACGCCCTGCGTTCGGTATAGTATGGTGTCTCTGCTGAACTTTCATTCCCGTTCCAGCATGCGCGGCTGCATGCGTTGTTGGAAGCGGTGTTCGGGCATGGTGATGAGTTTCCCGTCCAAGCGGATGTATTGGCGGAAGGGGATGAAGTTGCCGGATTCCTTGCGACTTTTGTTGGGGTCGTCGGGGTACATGTCGGCAAAGTCTTCCGACCAGGGTTCGGCCTCGTAGATGATGGGGAGGTCGGGCTCGTCGTTGGTGGTCAGGCCGGAAAGGAATTGGTAGGATTTTTCCGCCGCTTCCCGCGGGGGCATCCGGGACAGGGCGGCGGGGGCGATCATTTCCCCTTCCAGGGTTTGGGAGGATTCGACGCCGGCGCGGCGGGCGTCGGCCTTGAGATCGTCGAGGCTTTCGGGGAAGTGGCCGTAGCGGTTGGAGTAGAGTTGCAGCCGCAGCCACAGCGCCTGGAGGTTGGCGCGGGATTTTTCCATGGCGGCGCGCCCTTCCTGCCGCAAGCCTTTCGGGTATTGCATGACCACCCCGGCGGCGGTCAGGCCGAACATGGGGATGGGGCCGTGCAGGTTCAGGCGGGCGAACTCGTCCTTTTCGGCCAGGGGTGCGACCGAGCCGATTACCCCCTTGGCGTAGCGGCGGAGGATGGTAAGGGGCGGCCGGGAATTGAAGCCGGAGGAGCGGGGGTAGAACTGGCGCATGAGGGTGGAGAAATTGGGATATTGGCGGATGACAAATTCGGGCAGATTGAAGTAGAAGAAGAGGCCGTGGCCGGCTTCGAGCTGTTGGACCGCCCGGTTGAAATCGCGGTTGTCGGCGAGGGAAGTGCCGGCGATGAGTTGGTCGGCCATGGACACCAGGAGTTCGCCATGGGAGGCGATGGCGAGGTAGTGGCCGCCGACTTGGCGGAAGGTGTCCTGGGAAACCACCGCCCAGCAGGGCGCGACCATCCAGCTGCTGTTGGCGGCGCTCTTCGTATTCCAGTTGATGGTCACTCCGGCGCGTTCGACCGGGAATTCGGCCTTGAGTATCTTCTTTTCCGGATTTTCCTTGCAGGCCAGGAGCATGAGCCAACGGCTGCCTTCCTGCCCCGTTTCGTAGAAGGAGGCGCCGACTTCGCCGTTCAGGAGGGCGATTATTTCGTTCGAGAAGAGCGGGCGGATTTCCGGAGGGACGGTGAAATCCTCGTGATCCGAGACGCCGAAGAGACGTATCGGCTGGCCGAGAAGGGTGCCGAGGTGGCGTCCTTCCAGTTGCGCGGCGACGAAAAGCACCGGGCTGGGCTGGCTGGGCATGGCGCCGGGGGTGGTCCATTTTCCCGCGGGCTTCAGCCGGCGGGTCAGGACTTCCATCAGGCTGGAGGAGGTGGATACGCCCCGGGCGGGAACCAGGACCGTTTCGCCGCAGCCGTCCTCGCCGATTTTTGCGCCGTAATAAATGGCTTCGCCGTCGCGGCCGCCGCGGCCCAGATAATCGGCCCAGCGTTCCACCGCGCTGAGGGCGATGGCGTTGGCGGACAGTCCCGACAGGAGGGCGTCGATGCGGATGAAGCCGAGGGCGTCCAGGTCGGCGGCGGCGCCGGCCGATTCGGCCAGGCGTTTTCCCCAGCGCGAAGAGGCGAGCGTCTCGCCGCCGCCTTGATCATGCAGCGCCTGGACGCGGCGGGCCAGGGCGGCATTGTTGGAGATCACCGCCAGATTCTCGACAAAGCCGGCGGCGACTTCGGCGGGCGCCGTCTCGGTGGAACCGCGCAGCGTCCAAAGGTCGATGAAATTCCCGGTGTGCTTTTCGCGGCGCACGGCTGAGCCGGGGTGCTCGAGGAAGAAGGCCGTTTCCCAGCGGGTGATGTCCTCGAAGGCGGGAATCCGATCCGGGCCGACGTCGAAAAGGAACAGGAAGGAGAAATTCCCGGCCGGGTCGATGTAGCCGGCCAAGGCCATTTTCCGGGATGATTTAACCAGTCTCGCGCCCATTTCCAACGCCGAGGCGATGGCGGCCACCCGGGTCTGGGTGATCACCGAGGACGGCAGGTCGGCGAAGAGTTGTTCCAGGCCGAAGCGGTTGTTGCGGAACACCATTTCCATGGGCGGTTCAGCCAGGAATTTGCCGACCGGGCTGGCGTCCCAGCCGCCTTTGGAACGGACGGTGTCGGGCGCTTCCACATACCATATGGCGTCGGGTGGGCAGAGGCTGGCGGGGACGTTGACGCTTTTTTCCGGCGCCACCGGGCTTGGCAGCTCCGGCTCGGCCTCTTCCTCCTTTTCCTCCTCTTCGACCGGTTTACGCAGATCCGAAAGGAGCGGGACGTCCCAGCTGGGCCGGGAAGCCTGGGGAACGGCGGAAGGGGAGACCAGCACGGGAGCGGAACGGGAGACGACGGTAGGAGTAACCACGGTCGATGAAACCACGGTCGGCGCGACGACGGTCCGCGTCACCGAAGTCACGACCGGCGGACTGGTGACGACGGCGTGAACCGGCGGCTGGACGACGACATGCGCCGGACCCGGGATGTGGCTTGACGCCGGGGCCGGGGTCACGGTGCCGGAGTTTTGGTAGGGGCAGGTCGGGCAGGGAATGGTGTCGGAGACGACCGCGGCGTGAAGCGGCCGGATGGTCAGGACCATGATGGCGGTTGCGGCCAGGATTAGGGCGGCTACCAGGGCGGGGAGCGGCGAACGCCGGGTGGTGGGGGAATAAACATAAACTGCGGCGTTTTTCATATTCGCTCCAGTCGTGGCGTAGAAATGAAAGGCGTCTCGCGAAAGGCTGCGTTTCCGAGACGCCTTGGTTATGGACTTTTCCAATCTTACAGATTGGACCTGGCGCCAGATTCAGTTTTGAACTTCTTGCGCTGCTCCCTGGTGAAAAGCTGGCAGTGGCAATGCCCGTCCACCCTGACTTCATCCTCGTGGTATACGCAGGGGCAGATAATCAGGGCGTCCTTTTCCTTGTCCCCGACCACCCGACGGCACGGGCAATAGTCGGCGCCGAATTTTTGGTAACGCTTGGCCATCGCCTTGAGGATGGTGTCGACCAGCTCGGGATCGGGGTTGAAATAGTAGTCCCGGCCCTGCAGGAACTTCTCCAGCCGGCGGCGTATTTGCACCACCCGGTCACGGAGATCGTCCTTCCCCGCCGGCGCGGCCTCCGGGTGTTCCGGATCGGCGGCGCGGGCGTGCTGCTCCGGGTGCGGCGGATGGGCCTGGTCGGCTTCGTGGCGGCCGCCATTTCCACCCTGCGACAACTTCACGGTTTCGTTTGGCATAAGCTCTTCCTTGTTTCAGTATTTCCCCTAACCGGAAAACTCTTTCGAAAATTCCGCCGGACGTTCCAACCACGCTTCGGCTTTCAGGGACGGCGTCCAACGCGCCAAGCCGTAAGTCACCGCCAAACCCGCCGCCACTCCCAGCGCGCAGCCCAGCAGGAAAATTCCGTTCCCCCCCCACACCGTGCCCAGCCAACCGCCGGCGAGCAGACCCAGGAGGGTCGGCACAAATAAAACCGTGGCCGCCAGCGCCGGATTGGCGCCGTGATAGCTTATCCAGACCGAGTCCCCGATTTGCGGCGTGCGGCGGTCTTCCGGCACCGTTATCGGAAGGTCGAGGTGCTTCATCTCTTTGCCGCGGCACAAACGGCACATGGGGCAGGTGTTGCATCCTTCGCAGTCCTTGCCGTCCTTGTCGACCCTGACGGTGATTTGTCCGGGCGAGGCGGCAATGACCGTCCCCAATTTGCTGACGAAATCATCCATAAGCATTATCCTTTCCTCACCCACCAGTATATATATACTGGCGGCAAGTACCAAGCCGCATTCGACCGAAAAGGAAAAAGAAAGGTATCCACGCCATGCACGGCATGTCATTGGCAACCGTCCGCCCCCTGCTTGCCGCCGAACGCCGCGGCAGGGCGCTCATGGAAACGTTGCGGCTGGCCCCGGCCGCCTCGATCCTATTCGCCGCCCGGGACGACGCGGACGGCCACGCCCTCCTCGCCGCCGCGCGCTGGTCCCGGCTGGCCGGCTATCCGACCCGGCTGGGCATGGAAAAAGCGCCGCAGGATCCTTCCCCGGTCTGGGAAATTCTCGCGGAAAACTGCCTGCGGCTGTTTCCGGATCGCCGGGAAGAGCCGACCGAGGCCAGCCGTTGCATTATCAAACGCCAGCCTTTCGGGGACGACTTGTCCCCGCCCCTGCCCGATGCCCACGCCCTCTGGCGGCTGCCGCTGGCGGCTTATTCCGGACGCTGGCTGTTTCGGCCTCCGGGCGGTTTCCCCACCATCTCTTCCGCCGCCTGCCGGGAAATCGACGTCCGCGCTGGGCGGGACTTCGCCATCCCCGGGATTTGCCTAATGGAAAACGCCGCCGCCGCCGCCGTGGCGGTTGGCCTCGATATCCTGGCCGCCGGCAAAACCTGGTCCGATAATGTTCAGATCGGCAAGAATGGGTCTCGTCTAAATGCCGGCGGAAAAAAGGCCGGCGAGTCCACCGCGCCGGCGGTCCTGGTCGTGGCCGGCGGCGGCAACAACGGCGGCGACGGCTTGGCCGTCGCCCGCGCCCTGGATTGTTTGGGAATACCAGTAGAAGTGGCGTTGGCGAAACCGGCCGCCAGCCTCAAGGGGGACGCCCTGATTAACCTGCGGCTCCTGGAAGAGGACGCCCGCGTTCCCCTGTACCACCTGTCCGACCGCCTTGGAACGATTCCGGAACTACTCGCCGGCAAAGCCCTGCTGATCGACGCCTTGTTGGGTACCGGTTTCTCCGGGCCCCTCCTTCCCGCTTGGCGCCGCCTCATTCTCGACTTGAACGCGAGCCGCCTCCCCTGCCTCGCCCTCGATCTCCCCTCCGGGCTCGATGCCGACTCCGGCGCCGCACCCGACGGCGCAGTACGAGCCAGCCGGACCGTCACCTTCGCCGCCCTGAAACCCGGTTTGCTCCAGGGTGAAGGGCCGGCCTATTCCGGGGAGATTTACCTCGGCGCGATTGGCGCGCCGTAGGGCGACGCTTGCCGCATCAACGCCGAATGAATGTTTAACCTGTTATCATTACTGAAAATTTCCCGAAAAATGACTTGAAGAAAATTGTTGCCCGCTTCGATGGGATTTATATAATACTCGGCTTGGAAAGTTGCGGCCGGTTCATAGCCGGCCATATTTTTTATCGGACGCCTCGGCCCTTTGGGCGAAGTGTTGCTATGGGAATTCAATGCACGAGGGGAAATGTCGGTGCATGGGGTTTGTTTGGCAGACCGGGGGAAATCAGGTTATGGATATGTTTGAAAAAGTAATTGGGCATTGTCAGTTGCGTAACTGTGAAGTGGAAATTTTGTATGTAACCCTCAAGAAAGGCAAAAGCAAGAACGGCGTGAAGACGCCCGTCCGCTGCCAAAGCGCCGGGGAGTGTCCGCGCAGCTCGTTCTGCAAATTCGTCAATCCGCTGACCAACCACCTCCCGGTGGATCTCCCGGCGGCGGTGGGCGGAAGCGCAACCGCCGTTTGACGGAAGCGCGCTCTTTACATCCTAATAAAGCGGCACGATAAACAGGGACGGCGCAGCGGCGCCCCCTGTTTTTTTTGGCTAATGCGGGTATAATGAGCAAGCCACGCTTCCCATGCATCTTCACCAATTCTACCCAACAGGATACCCCGGCCATGAAAAAACAACGTCAGACCCAGCTTCGCAACACCGCGGCGTGGATGCTCGGCCTCGCCGCCCTCCTGTTGGCCTGCCATTGGTCCGGAAGCGCCGCCGCTTCCGGCGAAGCGGCGCCATGCGTGGCGGTGCTCCCGGACGGCTTCGTCAATGTCGCCGACGCGGTTCCGGAAGTGCTCCTGGACATCCGCTATTACGGTTCCTTCAATTTCGTGGGGAAAAAGATCGCCGGCTATCACGCCCCGGTCGCCATTCTCAGCCGGCCGGCGGCGGCGGCTCTCGCCAAGGCGGCGGCGGCGGCCGGACGCCAGGGCTACCTCATCCGCGTCTTCGACGCCTACCGCCCCCAGAAGGCCGTGGACCATTTCGTCAATTGGGCCGTAGACCTGGGAGATCAGCGGAACAAACCCGGTTTCTACCCCGAAGTCGACAAATCCCGCCTCTTCAAGGATAATTACATCGCCGCCAAATCCGGGCATTCGCGCGGCAGCACCCTCGACCTCACCCTGGTGGACCGCCGCAGCGGTCTCGAACTGGACATGGGCACGCCGTTCGACTTCTTTGGCGACAAATCGCACCACGGCTCGGCGAGGATTACCAAAACCCAGGAGGAGAACCGCAACCTCCTCAAGGCGATTATGGAAAGCTCCGGCTTCAAGCCCTATCCCGAGGAATGGTGGCATTACACCCTGGTTGACGAACCGTTTCCCGGCACTTATTTCAATTTTCCGGTGCAGTGAGAGGCGTCTTGGGAATCTTCACCTCCACCCGGTTTTCCAGCCAGGCGAACAGGTAATTGACCCCCAGGGCCAGGACCGCCGACAACAGGGCCCCCCAGACAATTTTGTAGACGTTCATGGTCCGCAGGCCGTCGAACAGCACCGCGCCAAGGCCGCCGGCGTTAATCGAGGCGGCGATGGTGGCGATGCCCACCGTCGACACCGCCGCCAGGCGGATACCAGCGAATATCGCCTTGAGGGACAACGGCAGGCGAACCCGGTACAACACCTGGAAACGGGTCATGCCCAGTCCGGTCGCGGCTTCGACCAGGGCCGGGTCGACCCCCCGCAAACCGGCCAGAAAATTCCGCAGCAGGATATACTGGTTGTAAAGGACAAGCACGATTGCCGCCGTCTTATCCCCGAGTCCGGTCACCGGAATGAGCAGGGCGAACATGGCCAGACTCGGCACCGCGTACAGGAGTGAGAACAGGCTTTCGAGAAACTCCCCCAAGGTACCCGAGTACATCGCCGCAATGCTCAGAACCCCGGCCAAGAGGAGCGACAGGAACATTACCGACCCCACCAGCCACAGGTGTTCAAAAAAGGCGGCGGCGAGTTTAGGATAATATTCGGCCAAAAAGTCAAGCATCGCCCAACCCTTCCCAAAGCCGCTCCCGCTGCCGCGACGAATCGATTAACGAAGCGACGAAAGCGTCGGCCGGCTCCCGGATTATCTTCTTGGGGCAATCGAACTGGCAGACCCGCCCCTCGTTCATCACCACCACCCGGTTGCCCAGTTTGAAGGCTTCGGAAATGTCGTGGGTGACGAAGAGAAAAGTTTTCCGCATGCCGGTATGGAGGCGCAGGAGCTCGTCCTGAAGGTTCGTCCTGGTGATGGCGTCGAGGGCGCCGAAAGGCTCGTCCAGGAGCATTATCTTCGGATCCACCGCCATGGCCCGGGCGAGGCCGATGCGCTGCTGTTGCCCGCCGGATAGTTGTCCCGGAAAGCGCGCCCGGAAACGTTCCGGTTCGAGGCCGACCAGGTGCAACAATTCGTCGACCCGCCGCGCGATGCGCGGTTGTTCCCACTCGAGGAGCTCCGGTACCACGCCGATGTTCCGGGCCACGGTCATGTGGGGAAACAGCCCCGCCTGTTGGATGACGTAGCCGATGCGGCGCCGCACCTTGATGACGTCGATGTCCCGGCTGTTTTCGCCGAACAGGTGAATCGACCCCAGGTCGGGATCGTAAAGTCGGTTCACCATTTTCAGAAGGGTGGTCTTGCCGCAGCCGGACGAACCGAGAATGGTGATGAATTCACCTTCCTCGACGGACAGAGTCACTCCGTCGACGGCCGGCGGCCCGGATTTCTCGAAACGCTTCGCGACGCCGGCGAAGGCGATGGCGCAGCGGCGCGCCGGCGCGCCTTCCGACCCGCTCATCTCCCCACCCCCGCCACGGCCGGTTCCAGGCTATTGAAATGGCTTTTGGCCACGTCGTCGACTTCCTGTTTGTCGATGTCGACTTCCGCGTTCAGTTGAATCATGGTAGGGGTGTCGAGGGAGGCGCTGACCCGGTTCAGGACCCCGGCGATGGCGGGGTGCGCGGCCAAGACCCCGGTACGCACCACCGGCGCGAGGTGATAGGGCGGCCAGGCGCGTTTGTCGTCCTCAAGGAGGACGAATTCCCGGGTGTCCAGCAATTGCCCTTCGGTGGTGTAGGCGGGGGCGACATCGGCTTCATCGCCCTGGAGGACCCGGTATTTCAAGCTGTTGTCGTAAACCCGGGTCGACTTCCAGGCGAAGGGGCCGTAAACCTTTTCGAGGCCGGGCAGGCCGTCGTCCCGCTGGTCGAATTCGCCCTGCGAGGCGAAACGGACCTTGCCGGCGTTACGTTGCAGATCGGAAATCGTCCTCACCCCGAGTTCCCGCGCCAGCGCCGCGCGCATGACCAGGCCCTGGCTGTCATTGGCGCGGGACTGTTCCAGCCAGGTCAGGCCGAAGCGTTTCGCGTATTCCCGTTTTACCGTCTGGTAGACCTGTTCGGGATCGGTAGCCATGGGCAATTTCAAAATCGTAAGCAGTCCCGTTCCGGTATACTCGGGGTAAAGGTCGATCTCGTTGTTCATCAGCGCGGTATGGGTCACGGAACTGGCCAGATTGAAAACCCGCTCCACGTCATAGCCTGCCTCCTCCAGGGCGATGGCGTAGAGTTCGCCAACCACCAGGCTTTCGGTGAAATCCTTGCTCCCCACCCGGATGACGGGCGACTTGCTTAAGCCCACACCGGTTAAACGGTAGGACACGGTGAATATCATCCCCAGCGCCACCACCCCAACCGCCAATAGGACCGGCACGATAGAATTCCAGTTTTTCATGGTAACTTCCTTTCCGGGAGCGTCTGGAAACGGCGGTTATCCGGAACGATCCTGTGCCTCCGGGAAAACTGCGCTATTGCCGATGAGGACACAGCGCTCTCCCCAGCAAGGTGAAAAGAAACCCGGCCAGCAGCGACAAAACCGCCACCGCCGCGCCGCCGATAAGCAACAAATCCGTCCTGGCCAAGCCCAGGCCGGTGAAAATAAGCTCGCCGAGGCCGCCGGCGCCGATCTTTGCCGCCAGAGTGGCGCTGGCGATAATTTCAATCGCCGCGATGCGCGCGCCGGCGACAATCATCGGTAACGCCAAAGGCAAACGCACTCTGCGCCAAGCCTGCCCGCCGGTCATCCCCAGACCCGCCGCCGTTTCCAGCATGAAGTCCGGCACGGCGTCGAGACCGGCGATGGTGTTCAGGAGAATGGGAGGAATTGCCAGAAGGGTTAGCGCCACCACCGCCGGCTTCACCCCGGTTCCCAGGATGGGGATCAGCAGGAGGAGGACCGCCAGGCTGGGGACAATGCGCAGCGTCTGGAAAATCGCCAGCAACGTTCGCCTCACCCCCCGGTTGCCGACGCCAAAACACCCCCCCGGGATGGCGATGAGAAGCGCCGCCAGCAGGGCGGCGGCGCTGACTGCGAGATGCTCGCCCACCGCGGAGCCGAAAGCCCCGCCGTTTGCCGCGAAATAGCCGCGTATCGCCTCTAGAAGTGATTCCTGCATAATTAGCGCGTCTTCCCCACGCCAAGGCGCATTCCAAGCGTTCGACGCGTGACAAGCCCTCAGTCCTATTACTAAATGTTGACAGGCGTCGTCAGTTCCCGCGCCGCTACCCGAAGACTAGTGGCGGCGGGTAGGGAAATGGGTTGGTCTTTTTGCCGTGCGAAGGGGGTATACGCATCTGTAACCCGAGGAAATACCGCATGATTGGTGTTTTACGGGGGATGACTGAGCCCGGATTGGGAAAAAGGGGGAAAAGGAAACGATAATTTGCTCCGTGCCGATTTCTGTACTGCCCATTTTTTGCCGCCATGCAAATGCCCATTGAGTGCATTTAGAAGGATAGTCGTCCCTGAGAATAAGACGATTTTCCAAAAACCCCTGAAAAATTCAGGATTTTTGCGGCTGTTTCGGTGAAAAGTGGTAGGATCTTCTACAGGATTTCACACTTTTAGCCTCAGAAAGCCTGCAAAATCACGAGGTGGGGACTACCGGACAGATACGAGCCAAGTGTATCGCCTCAAGTCTCGAGGACGATTTTGCCGAAGGTTCCCCGGTCAAGATGGTCGAGCGCGGCTGTAAGTTCGGCAAATCCATAGCTCCGATCAGTTACCGGCTTGAGTCCAGTCCGATCCACGTAGGAGGCGAGATCCTCCAGCGCCCGCCGGTGGCCGACGCTTATGCCGTGGACAGTCACATTCTCGAGCATCAACTGACCAACGGGCGCCGTCAAGTCAAACCCGCCAAGGACGCCGATCTGATAGATGCTCCCACCAATGGCTGCTACCTGAACTGCCTTGCCGAGATTCGCGCCTCCTACAAGTTCGAGGATGTGATCGACGCGTCGTGACGCAGTATAAACTTGGTGCAGTTATTTTGGGGCGACGCCTTACGCCGTCCTTTTGCGGAGCTTTTCCAAAAGCGCGTTTTCTGCCGCCTCGACTTCGGGGTCAAAATCGGATGGTTCGAACAGTTGGCGGATTTCAAGAGTGGCTCCTGCCTCCATCGGCGCGCGCTTCGCCCATTCCAGGGCTTCCTCCCTCGACTTCGTCCGCCAGATCCAAAAACCTCCGATCACCCCGGTCGCTTTCGCGAAGGGGCCGCTCGTCACAGTTTTGTTCCCAGCGGCGTCGAAATGGACCCGAAGACCTTTCGCGCTCGGTTGGAAGCCATCGCAACTTAACATGATGCCGGCTTCGACAAGTTCCGTGTTAAATTTGTTCATGGTGGCAAGCATATCCCGGCTGGGCATTTTCCCTGATTCATATTCAGTCGCGTTTTCGAGATGAACGATAATTGCGAATCGCATAGGAAACTCCTTTGGGCTGTTTGGTTCAACACGCATACAGTCAACCAACCGCGCCTTTTCGAGGTTTGGCTGGTTGATACTGTCAGAAAAGATAAAGGATACGTCGCGTCGCCGAAACAAAGGGGGAGAGTACCCCGCTCCGCTTTCCCATCCAGCGGGTCAGATTGTTCCGGAACAGGTTTTGGACCGGGGCTTCCGGTTTGGGCTTCGCCTTTCGGCATGCCTCCGGATGCACGCAACAGGGGGCCAATCATTTCCGAAAACGCGCTAGAAGGTCAGGCCGACCATAACCCGGCTCGCCAGACCGCGGCGTACGCCCTCATAGCCTTTGACACTCATGTCCAAGGACAATCCGCCCGGCCTTTTGTACGCCAACCCCATCTCGCCGAACACGCAGCCCCCCCGCAGGGCGGAAGTCGAAAACGAGAATTCCCCCACTTCCATTCCGGTCTCGCCGGTGAACTCGTACTCATAGGCCGCACCGACATACGGGGTAAGCCCGGAAGCCGTCTGGTACGCGGCGCGAACCCCGGTCCGCGCGCGGCTGGAACTGCTGTCGGTGAAGCGCACGTCTTCGTCCAGGATGGCCTTATCGGTGCCGTTCTGCCGCACCCACAGGTATCTGCCATACATGTTGACGTACGATTGTCCGCCGGCCCGCCACAGCCAGCCCAGGCCGGCATGGGCGCCGTAATAGGTCTGGGACAGGGAGTACTCCGCTTCGCGGTCGAAATCCGCGACCGTATACTCAGTCGTAAAGTCTGTGCGCGTTCTGCCGGCCCGCAGGGAGGCTTCGGCATAGGGGCCGAACGGGAGGCCGACAAACCCGGCGACGCCGCCCCCGTGGTAGCGGAGGTCGCCCTCCCCCGTGACCCGGCCGAAGCGCCCCCTCTCGTGATACGCGTCATACCCGCCGCCCCCGGCTTCGAAAAAGGCGCCCAAAGCCCCGTCGATTCCCTGCACGGGAAGGTTCCAGTTTATCCCGGTCAGGGCGGAGACGCCCCTGATGTCCACGGATGAATCCGACGAGTGGCGGTACGAGGAGCCTGCTCCGATGGCGTACACCGTGGGCCGGCCCTTCCTTTCCTCCCTTTCCAACAGGGTGAATTCCGCTAGGTCGGCGATGAGGTCGGAATACTGCCCCAGGAAGGCGTGGCCAGCCGCCGGGCCGTTGGGGAGGATGTCCGCGTCCGGATTCTTCTCCCGATCGCGCAGGCGGGCCACCAGGGCGCTGTCGGAGCCGCCGGTCGTGAACACGTCAAAGTCGTAGAGTATCGCCAGGCCCTTGGGGACCTGCGTCGCGTTCGCGGCGGCCAGAGTCCCTTCGGACTTGCTGATGAGAACAATCTGTTCGCCGGGCTGCAGCAGCGGGAGACCGCCGTCCATGGCGAGCAGGGTGACGGTGCTGTGGTCCACGTTGGTGGGGGTCGGGCCGTTGACCGTTATCAGCACCTCGCCGTTCCCCATGCTGGGCAGGAGGAAATTGTAATTTTCGAAGTTGTGTATGCCGGTTACTTCCCCCCTGAAACGTAGAACGTTCATGGTGTTTCCGTCGAAGCCGTCGCCGCCGGAACCACTCCCGCCGCCGAAGAGGGTGGCAGCCGCCAAGTCCGGCGCTCCCGACAGCGTTATCGTGTTGCCGGTGGCATTGCCGGTTTGGGCGAAGCCGCCATAAACCAGGCCGCTGACGCTGCCGCCGCGAATATCCAGGATGTTGCCGGTCACCTCGGCGGCCACGCCCTCCCCGAGGTAGCGGCCGCCATAGACGCCGCCCAACGCTTGGCCGCCGGTGATCTCCACGCGGTTGTTGGAAATGTCCGTGTCGCCGGCAAAAAGCCGATCCCCCCCGATGACGCTCCCGCTGACCGTGCCGTCGGTGAGGGTAACAGAGTTGCCGCTGACGACGGCGGGGGAAATGATGTGCGCATTCTCGCGCGGGGCGGAGCCCCCCACAAGATTGCCATCCACCATGCCTCCGGTCATGGCGGCGCTGTTTCCGGAGACCATGGTCCCCGAACCGGCCACGGCATCGCGGTTAACCCGTCCGCCTGTTATATGCAGCTCGTTGTCTCGCGCCGTCCCGCCTTCGCTCCAACCGCCCCGGAGGCCGCCGGCCACGGCGTCGCCGCCGAAGAGGATGCGGTTGTCGCCGACGTCGCCGTCGACCGAGTACCCGCCGACGACGGCGCCGGACACGGTCCCGCCGGTAGCGGTTACCTGGTTCTCCAGGGCGGCGACGCTGCCCCACCCGC
>JAVBQR010000125.1:0-7455 GCA_031548865.1 Planctomycetota bacterium | reverse complement strand
GAAGCCTGCGTTTTGTACTTAGCGGTTCCGTGTTTTTGACGTTGTGCCTTCGCTTGGGACACCCCCTGTGTTTTCGGCCGAAACCGCCCGTTCACACCCCGGTTGGATGTAAATGCCGCCGGAATGACGTGCGGAGAGGGGTTAGGCGTAACAGGGTGCGGAATGATGGTAAGGGCCTGTCAGATAATAAACTATACAACTCAGTAGGAAAATGACTACGTTCAATTAGTGCGTTCCACAGTTCAATTGTCATTCCGAACGGTAGTGAGGAATCCAGCGGTCGCATGACGCTGAGTATGAGCCGTCCCCATTTGGCTCGCCGGGGCGGCCCCTACGAGCCAAATTTACAACGTCCAGGCCCCGGCGGTCTGAGTCACCCGGATTCCTCACTACCGTTCGGAATGACAAGTTGCAGTGTCTATTGCTAACCATGCAGGGTGGTCATTGTCGTATGGAATTGTAAAGTTTATTTCTTGACAGGCCCTTACAAAAGTGAGATGCGCCGGGTGCTATACCGAACGCATGACGCAGTTGTGTACATCCGTTAAGGAGGACCGGCATGTTTGACCTGATGCGAAGCCCGGTAACCATCGGCCGCCTGCAGTTGCCAAACCGGGTGGCGATGCCGGCGATGGGGGTGAACCTGTCCCGGTTGGGAGGAGGCGTTTCCGACGACATAATCGCCTATTATGAAGCCCGGGCGCGAGGCGGAGTCGGCTTGTTAATCAGCGAAGTCACCCGGGTCGTCGACGGCGCCGGCGCCAGCGAGCCCTGTCAATTGGCGGCGCGGGGCCCGGCGGACGTGCCGGATTTGCAGCGATTGGTGGACGCCATCCACAAGTACGACACCAAGCTCTTCATCCAGCTGCAACACCCCGGGGGACAAGCGTCCTCGGCGGTGACCGGAGTGCCGTCGGTGGCGCCGTCCGTGGTTCCGTTCCTCGTGGACGCCGGTTTACTGGACCGGAGTGTCCGCGAACTGGGCGAAGGCGAATGCGGCGAACTGGCGAAAGCCTTTGTCGGAGGCGCGGTGGTGGCGCAGATGGCTGGCGCGGACGGAGTGGAGTTGCATGGCGCGCACGGCTATTTAATCAACCAGTTCCTGAGCCCGGCCATGAATCTCAGGACCGACGCCTACGGCGGGGATTTCGCCGGCCGGATGCGCTTTGCCTTGGAAATAGTGCGGGGCATTCGCGACAAATGCGGCCGGTGCTTCCCGATTTCCTTCCGCTTGAACGCGGAAGAGGCCCTGCCGAACGGAATCACCCCGGACGCGGCGGCGGACATCGCGGCGGAACTGGAGCGGGCGGGCGTGGACGCCATCAACGTGAGTTGCCTGTCCATCGGCTGCATCGAACCGGGTACCTATCCGCAAGGCTGGAAAAGGCATTACGCGGCGGCAGTCAAGAAGCGGGTGAAAATCCCGGTCATCGCCGTCTGTAACATCAAGGATCCGGAGACCGGGGAAGGCCTGTTGGCCGACGGCGTCTGCGACGTAATCGGCGTGGCGCGCGGCCACCTCGCCGATCCGGAATGGTGCGACAAGGCCTTCTCCGGCCGGGCGGCTGAGATTCGCCGCTGCATCGGTTGCCTGGTTTGTTTCGAGGAAATCTGCAAGTTGCGCCGGGTCAGGTGCGCCGTCAACCCGCTCACCGGCCGCGAAAGGGAATTCGCCTCGCCGAGGCGCAACGGGGCGGGCCGGCCCATAGCGGTGGTCGGCGGCGGCCCCGCCGGCATGGAAGCGGCGCTGGTTTTGCGGGAACGCGGTTTCAAACCGGTTATTTTCGAGGAAGGGGATCGTCTCGGCGGCACCCTCAATGTGGCGGACAAGGGCTACGGCAAGGACATCATCACCAGGTATGTCGATTCGCTGCAGACGCAGATCGAACGCGCCGGCATAGAGGTGCGTTACCGGGAAAAAGCCACGGCGGATACGGTCCGCCGCATGGAGGCGGCCGGAGTGTTCGTGGCCTGCGGCGGAGCCCCGTTCAAGCCGCCGGTCAAGGGAATCGACGGCGCGAACGTCTGCGGGGCGGAAGAGGTCTTAACCGGAAAAGTCCGCCCCGCCGGCGCGGTGGCGGTGATCGGTTCCGGCATGACCGGTCTGGAAACGGCCGAGATGCTGGCGGCCAACGGTTGCGAATTAACCATCGTGGAGATGTTGGACGCCTTGGGCCCCGGCGTGTATCCGAGCGTGCGCGAGGATGTGATGAGCCGCATCACCCCGCACCAACCGCGCCTTTTCATCGGACACCGCCTGGAGGAAATCGGGCCGCGGGAGGTCCGGCTGGAAAGGGTGGCGGACCAGGGGAAAGTGACCGTGGCCGTGGATCGGGTGGTCCTGGCCATGGGCGTGCGGCCGCGCCGGGAGGTTATCGACAGCTTCGCCGGCGTTTCCTGTCCGGTGCGGATTATCGGCGACGCCGCCCGCTGCGCGCGGATTCTCGAGGCGACCCAGGACGCGCACGCCAAGGCTTTCACCTTCCGGCCAAGTTGACCCATCAAAACAAAGGAGGACACGCGATGCAAGGCAGCTATTTCATTCCCAAGGAAAAATTGGCGGAGTTCATGCGCGAAGGCGCGATGAACAACCAGGAAGGGCTCTACCTCTTCGGCCTGGTCGGGCCGGAGGTGAAGAGGCTGTTGCCGCCGCCGTTGGAACTCACCGACCCGGCCAGCCCCATGTTTTACCTTTATGCCGTGAACATCCGCGAACCCACTTTCGCGCCGTGGTACATGGAAGGCGGCATCGGGGTGATGGCGAAGTACCGGGGACAGGCCGGCCTTTATTTTCTGAGCATCCAGCTGAGCGGTCCCGGCGCCCTGATGGGTGCCTACACCGGCCGCGAAGGGTCGGGCCTTCCCAAAAAACTCTGCGACCGCATCGTGGTCGAACGGACCGACAGCTGGGGCCATTGTTTCATCGAAAGGGACGGCGTCAAACTGGTCGAGGTGAACCTGGAAATCGGCAGGTACAACAATCCCGCATTCCACCAGGAGCAGGAAAATTGCCAGGCCGTCAAGGGCGGCATGTCCACCGACGGCGGCTGCCTCCTGCACAAATACCGGGTCGGGAACGACGGCGCCTTCAGGGAAATGGAAATCATTTACTATGACAGCCCCACCCGCTACCACTCCTGGGAGCCGGCCTCGGCCGAGATCAGACTCGCCTCGACCATCAACGATCCCTGGGCGGAAGTCGGGCCGGTGACCGTCCTCGGGGCAGGCTGGTCGAAGTGCGACAACTGGGTGCGGAGCATGTCCAGGATCCACAGTTATTCCGAAGCGGAAGGCGCGGAGGCGATGCAGTACCTCTACACCGGCCGCTATGATCGCTGCCTGCTGTGCCGGGCGCACCAACATTACGAATAAGTGAAAAGGAGCGTGGAAGATGACTTACGACCGGGAATATTTTCGCGGCAGGACCGCGGTGGTGACCGGGGCCGCCTCCGGCATCGGGCTCGGGCTCGTCGAGGAGCTTCTCGAGTGCGGAGCCGCCAAGGTGGCGCTGGCTGACATCAATCCGGAGCACCTCAAGGAACAGACCGAAAGGTTGCGTAAACAATACGGCGACCGGGTGAAAGGCCTGGTCTGCGACGTCACCCGCGAGGACAGTGTGCGCAAGATGATTGACGAGGCCGTCGCCTTCTTCGCCGGCCGGTTCGATCTGCTGTTCAACAACGCCGGCGCCGGCTTTTCCGGCTGGTTCGAAGAACTGACAAACGCCGAATGGAAAACCGCCTTCGATCTGAACTTTTTCGGCGCCCTGTACGGCATGCGGGCCGCCCTGCCGATCATGGTCAAACAGGGCGGCGGACAAATCATCAACGTCATCTCCGGCATCGCCTTCCTGCCGATGGCCGGGCAGACCCGCTATGCCGCCACCAAGGCGGCCTTGAACGGCTTGTCCCTGGCGCTTCGGACCGAGTACTGGGACGACAACATCAGAATCTCCTCGGCGACGCCGGGCACGACCGCCACCGCGATTTGGGGGGATTTGACCCCGCCCAAGTCCGCCCAGTCCCCGCGCCAGTCGGCCAGCCGCATCCTGGACGGCGCGGCGAAGAACGACCGGATCATCGCCGGCGACGACGCCGACGCCGACGGTATCCAGAACAGCACCCAGTATGACAAGCGGGCGGATATCGACGCCTACCTCCTCAACGTGGCGCGGGAGCGCCGCAAGGGGGTCGCGGCGGTTTAGGGCGGGTTGTTCGCAACAGCCGGGGCGGCTACTTGGGCGCCAGTTTCTCCGCCAGCTTCGCGCGCCGATCGATAGCCAGTTTTTGAAAAATGTTCCGCAGGTGCGTGCGAACCGTGCTCTCGGTCACGAAGAGCTTCCTGGCGATTTCCCCGTTACGGAGGCCCTCCGCCGCCAGCAGGGCAATCTCCCGTTCCCGCGCGGTCAAATCGGCCGGCAATTCGCCCCGGGTGACGCTGTTGTGGAGCATTTCCCAGCCGACCCCGAAGCGCGCCTTCGCGGCTTCGAGGCGGCCCAGCCACTCCGGGTAATCCTGCCGGAACACCTCTTCCACCAAACCGTCCAGGACCCAGGAAGTGGCCGCGAACGGGAGAATAAAGCCGTCCGGGAGCGCCTTGGCGGCGGAGCCTTTCAGGAACCCGGCGGCGCGGGAGCGATCGCCCTTGGCTAAATGGCCGACCGCCATGAGCAGCTGAAAGAGGAACCCGGCGAAGGCGGTCTTGTCGATGACCTCGCGGGGAATGGCTTCCTGCGTGCCGATGAAACGTGCCAGCTCGTTTTGTTTCAATAAAAACATCACGTGCACATACAGGGCGTTGTCGCGCATGGGCGGAAGAAGGGGACGGGAATAAAAATCCGCCTCCTTCAGCCAAGGGGCGATGCGGGTCTCGGCGTGGAGCTCGACCAAGAGCGACCCGCGGAGCGTGTCCATGACCGCCGGCGTGACGTAGTTGTCCGGCGCCGCCTGGCCGGCGATTTTGTCGATGGCGTCGACGGCCTGGTGCCAGCCCTGGCTGTCCGCCTTGATCAGGGCGATATCGGCCAGGAGCCTGGCGGCGCCAAGCTGGATCACGGTCTGGCGCTTCTCGCCGGAGACGAAGTCCGCCTGGTAGGCGCGGCTCTCCGCCTGGTCGATGTCTCCGCGGTAATAGGCGATTTCCCCGCGGAAGAGGGCGTCCGCGCCTCTGCCGTGGCCGTTTGTGAGCGGGGAATAGAGGGCGAGGAATTCCTCCAGCCGGTCCGCTTCCCGGTCGGCTTCGCCGGCCCGAGGGTGGAACTCGGAAATTTGCGAATAGTTGCCGAAACACCAGGGCGCGTCGGGGAGAACGACCCGCGAGGTGGTTCCGGCGAACATCGCCGCGGCCTCCCGGAGCGGCGGGAACATTTCCTCCAGCCGGGGGAAATGCCGGTAAGCGGACAGGAGGAGCCACTCGGCGCGGAGGATGCCGTCCTTTCCCACCCGCTTGTCCAGTTCCGCCATTAACGCGGCGAAAGCCGCCTCCTTTCCCGCCGCCTTGAGGACCCAGGCCAGGCAGAGCAGGGAAAGGGTATGCCGACGCCGGACCTCGACCGGACACTGTTCGGCTATTTCCAGGGCGATCAGGAAAAATGGCTTGCCGTCGATTTCGGCGAAAAGGACTTGGGAAAGATCCAGGGCAAGTATTTTCTCGTAGGCTTGGGTTTGATAGTGCCGCGCCAGCGTTTCCGCCAAACCGCCGGGCTGCCGGCCGGACGGGTCCGGGAAATTCCGCCGCTCGTATCCGCTGTTCATTTTTCCCCTCCGTGGCGATGTGTCCGGCACCATTATCCGGAGCGGGGTTTATTGTTGGCAACAAAAATGTCGGGAGGAATACCGCGATGTACCCGGTGCATTTGCCCTATGTCGACAACGCTAAGGCGATACTGATCACCTTGGCGATAAATCTGCTGGCGGTATTTATTTTCAATTGGCCCGGAGGCGTGGTTTACGGCGAGGTGCTGTGGGACTCGGTGTTCTGCGCGTGCCTCACCACCGCGATCGATATGGGGGTCGTTTATCCCCGGCTGAAAAAAATGCGGGCGGCCGGGGTCATGCCCCGGCGGGTGCCGGAAAGCCGCCTCATGCAGCGTTTGCCGGCACACCCCCTGGCGTTGGGGATTTTGTACGCGGCCGTCTTCGCGGCCCTGGCCTTGGCGGCGAACGCCCTGCTGCTAAGCTTCTTCGGCATTCGCGCCCTGGCGTTTCTGCCGTGGACGGTTTACAAGCTCATCTACGCCACGGTGCTGAGCGTTATGCTGGTCGAGTACTGCATTTTCCGCTACGTCCAGCCGGACTGGGCGGGAGGGAAACCGGAAGGAGGCGCCGCCGCCGTAAGCGCGGATCCCGGTCCGCCGGTAAAAAATCCGCTCCCGAAAATCGGCATGTTCAAGGAAATCTACGGCGCCGTCACCGGAAACATCGCCATGAATTTCATCATGGGAACCTTGTTGGGGGGCGTGGTGCTGGGTGCCGACGCTTCCGTCGTCGTCTTTCCCACCACGGTGGAGGGGATTCCCATAACCGGCCTGGTGTTCGGTTTGATTGTCGGGGTGCTGGTCACCAACGGCGTGGTGCAGGCGATGCGGCCGATTATGGCGGAATCGGGGGGCGCGATTCTCGCCGGGGCGGTACCCGACCGGCGCCTGACCTGGCTTCCCAAAAGTCAGGCCGCCCTCACCGCTGTCGTTTGCCTGGCGGCGATGCTTTTTTCCGCCGTGGCGTTGCCGGCGATTCTGACCCTCTTCAATCTGCCGGTCCTGAACTTCTACCAGTTCACGGTTCTGATAAGCATTTACGCGGCGCTCCTGGGGAAGCCGCTATCTTTCATTTTGACGAAACGCTGCATGCAGCCGGATTATGTCGGTTATGCGCTGGGAATTCCCGCTCCGGAAAACAGCCCCGCTTTCCGGTCAGTCCGGCATGGGTAAAACCTTAATGACCTGCACCGGTTTAGTCCCGTTCGCCGTGCCCGGCGCGGCGGGCGCGTTCCGCATCGCCCCCTTGCCGTGCACCAGGGTGGTCAGGCGGTAGACCATCTCGTTCATCAGGCCGGCCTCCTCGTTCAGGGCCTGCGATTCCTCGAAGGTGCGCTGCGATTCCTGGGCGGTGGCTTGGGTGACCCGCTCCATTTGCGCGACGGTATTGTTGATTTGTTCGACGCCCATGGCCTGCTCGTTGGTGGCGGAGGCGATTTCCGTGACCAGCTTGCCGGTTTTGTGCACCCCTTCCTCGATACCCTTGAAATTCTCCTCCATGGCGGCGGAGATTTGCGAACCGTTCCGGACCCGTTCGACCGTTCCGGCGATTAGTTCGTTGGTGTCGCGGGCGGCTTGGGCGGAGCGTTGGGCGAGATTGCGGACTTCGTCGGCGACGACGGCGAAGCCTTTCCCGGCCTCGCCGGCGCGGGCGGCTTCGACCGCGGCGTTGAGTGCGAGGAGATTGGTCTGGAAGGCGA
>JAVBQR010000161.1:0-21394 GCA_031548865.1 Planctomycetota bacterium | reverse complement strand
CCCGAGGCCCAAAGGGCGATTTTTTTGGGGTAAGGTGGTCAGTCAAACCCCGGCGTGCTCTAGGATGGCCTAACTACCCGCCTTCTTCTCCTCCGCGACCCGTTAAATCGCACTGGCACGCCTTTAGAAATTCCCTTTGGACCCCGCATGACCGTGATTTCCATTCGGGCACCGCAAGCTTTTGGCCAAAGCTTCACTACAGCCTTCCTTATAGCCGCGTTCAGGCGGGGCAATATAAAAATTTGGACTTTTTTTCAGGATCACCCATCTAACCGCCTCCGCAGCCCCTCCCCGAACTCCCGCGCCGCCGCGAACATCGCCTCGGCCTCCGCCGCGGTCAGACCCGCGCCCCGGCAAATCCGTTCCGCCAAGTCCCGGGGCGGCATCTCCCCGACCGTATGCGCGTCCGAGCCGAACAGGAGCTGCGCGCCGTACTCCCGCGCCAATTTCACCACATGTCCGTTCGCCAGGCAGTGCCCGCGCTTCCCCGACACCTCCAGCCGCACCCCGCGCGCCGCCGCCAGCTTCACCTCCTCGGGCGTTATCAAACCCGGATGCGCCAGAATGTCCACCCCCGCCTCAATCGCGGCGCGATTGGTGCCGGGCAGCACCGGTTCGGCCAGGGTCTCGCCGTGCACCACCACGCACACCGCCCCAAGTTCCCGGGCCAGGCGTACCGCTTCGCCGATTTGCCCCGGACGCACATGGGTCAACTCCACCCCGGGAATCACCGTCATCCCGTGACCGCTGCGGTTCTCAGCCCGCGCGGCGGCGATGATCTGCGGCAGCTGCACCGACAAGGTGCCGAGATCGGCATGATCCGCAAAGCCAAGAAACCGATACCCCGACATCTCCGCCCGGCGCACCGCTTCGGCCGGGATCAACTCGCCGTCGGAAATCAGGGTGTGGGTGTGAAAATCATACATTTCCAATTGCATGTGCGGCCTTTCCATGGCGGACCCGCCGAAAAAAAGTTCCTGCCTCGTACAAACCTCGAAAAAAGTATACCCGTCCTGCCCTCCCCATTCAACCGGAACCGGGGGAAGATGGGGCGCATCTCACTTTTGTTACCATCAATCCGCACCCTGTTACGCCTAACCCCTCTCCACTCGTCATTCCGACGTCATGTACATCCACCCGGGGTGTGAACGGGCGGTTTCGCCAGGAAAAACATTCAGCATTATCGGAAGTCAATGCAATTTATAATTTTACAGTAAATTTTTCAGAAAGAAAACCCGCCCCGGCGGCAAGTTACCCGGCATATGGACGTATGTCTCAACCAGCGGCCCGGCCCGACCGGGCAAATTTTCCGGAGGAAAAAAACATGCGCGGAGTCGTTCTCGGCAGCCTCGCCCTTCTCTTGGTCGCCTCCTTCGCGGCGCCGTACCCATCCCACGCCGCCCAGCGCACCCGCACCCGCTACATCCGCCAGGAAGACCGCCAGGACCGCTGCTATTCCCTGCAGGACATCATGGACAACCCCAAGGAATTCCTCGAGCGGGAAGTGATGTTCTACGCCCGCTACGCCACCACCGCGAACCTGTTCAAAAACGTCAACACCAGGTTCAACGTCAACCAGCACGTCAATTTCGCCCTCTGGCCGGACAAATCCGTCCTCTGGGAAGAAAAGGGCCGCAAGAACATCCTCCCCACCCTATATGTCGCCAAAAACGACCCCGAGACCACGGACATCATCCGCTGCCTCAACAAATACGAGCTCATCGCGGTCACCGGCTATGTCCTGAACGTCTACGCCGGCTATCCCTGGATTCTGGTGACGAAAATCGAACGCATCGAAAAGCCGTCCGACAAGCTCTGCCCGCAGGTCATCGAACACATGCAGGCCGGCTACGACGCCCTGAAGGCCGAGGCCGGCGGCGCGGCGGCCAGGAACTTCGAGCAGGCGCTCCAATTCGGCCTGCCCTGCGAATACCGCGCCAAAGCCTACGAACAGCTGGCCTACGCCTACCTCCTCGAAGACAAGCTCGACCGCGCCCGCGGGTACCTCCGTATGGCGGTCGAGGTCGACAAGGCGGACCCGATTCTCCACCTGGCCCTGGCGGACGTGGCCTTACGGATGTGCGATCCCGGCGAAGCGATCGCCCACGCCACCTTCGCCCTGGAGCGCACCGCCTGCTTCCCGCAAGCCTACGGGATCATGGGCGAAGCCATGGCGATGCTGGGGAATTACTCCGAAGCCTTCAACAACCTGAACACCGCCGCCGGCACGCCGGGAATTACCCCCGCCGAAAAAGCCATGGTGAACGTGCGCCGGGCCCGCATTTACGCCCGCTCCGGCCGGGAACCGGACGCGGCGAGGATGTACGTGGCGGTGTCGGAACCCGGCGAAGCCCTGGCCGCCGATCCGAAGATTCACAATGAAATCGGGCTCTTCTACGAACGCCTGTTCCTGCAGTCGAACGATTCGCGTTACCTCGACAGCGCGGTGGCGGCTTTCGAGGAGGCGGCGCGCCTTGGGAAAGTTCTCCCGAACTTCTATTATAACGCGGCGGAGGCCGAATTCCGCCGGCAATTGCTGGGCGCGAACGATTTCACGAAAGTGGCGCAGCTTATCGAAAAGATCTACCAAATAGAACCCGATTACGCCCCGGCGCGGATTCTCGAAGGCCGGATGCTCTATGCCGAAGGGCATGTCGAAGAAGCGGAATTCCGCTATCAGTCGGTGGCGGGACAGATCGGCTACGACGCGACCGCCCTCCTGGCCCTCGCCGAAGCCTACAACGATCTCGGCCGCCAGGGCGACGCCGGCATGGCGGTCGCCAGGGCGCGGCGGCTGGAACCCTGGAACGCGCGGGTGCAGTGCCTGGGGCAGTTCCTGGAACAGGGCGGCCCGGTCCTGGCGGCGAACGGCCAGGGGCCGCGCCTGACCGACATCCCGATATCCAGGCGCACCGCCGAGGCGGCGGCGGCCCAGGAAAAAGCCCGGGCGGCGGAATCCGGCGCGAAGACCAACAACCCGCAAGCCCATCCCGAAACGGAAACGGCGGCCAATTCGGAACAACACCTCGAAGCGGAGGCGGAGGCGGCCCGGGAAGCGTGGCGGGAAGTCGAAGAAGTCGAGCGGGAAATGCGGCGCGAAGCCCTGCCCCCGACCCGGCCCGAAGTCAAGAACAACCCCGGCAAAGCGCCGGTCGAAATACTCGAGGAAGCCGAAGCGGAGGAGGAGTTGGGCCTGAATATTCCCGAACCTGCCCCCGCCCTCGCGGCGCAGCCGGCGGCCGAGGAAACCATAGAATACGGGGAATGGCAAACCTTGTCGGCCTGGGAACCTTACGAAGTGGCGGACGAGCCAGTGGCGCCCGCGCCGGTGACGACCGCGAAAGTGACGACCGCGAAGGCGACGACCGCGAAGGCGACGGCCGCGCCGGTGACCACCGCGACCGCGACGGCGGCGGCGCAGCCGGAGCTTCCGGCGGCGGCGGAACCGGTCCAGGCCGCTCCGGGCCAGGCGAAGAAGTACCGGGCGCCTCTTAAGAGCGAGCAATTGTCGTCCTTGCCGGCGGAGGAACTCCTGCCGCAGGAAATCCAGACCAGCGCGGTCCCGGAGCTTCCGGCGAGGTTCAGGACTCCCGCCCTTCCGATAACCAGGGTCGAACTTCCGGATAACTTGGGCACTTCTTCAACTTGGACTGAAAACTTCCCTGAAGATCCGAAAAAACCGGAGAAACGTGAAGAAAGCGTGGTGGTTGACAAGGCCGCACTGCCGATATTGGAAAGGGGTGTATTGAATCTGCGCCACAACCCGGCCCGAGTGGACATGTTGCAGCGCGTGTCTCCCGCGCATCCCGACGACGTCGACCCCGAAAGCGGCGCGGAGTCCGTCGGCCAGCCCGGTGACGACTTCGACGCGAATTTCGGCGCCGACTACGAGTGGGAGGTCCAGAAGCCGGAAGCGCGGGCCAAGGCGGTGCCGCAGGGGAATTTGCCCGCCGGGACGATTGCCGGCGCGCACGGGGCGTACGCGATGATCCTCGACCCGGATGCGGAAAACGTCAAGCCCGGCGGCCCGGACGTGGTGAAGATTCCGCCGGTGTTCAGTTTTTCCCCCGACACTACGCCGGTGATTCTGTCGAACGTGACCGGCAGCGGCGAGGAGCAGTCCGTCGCCCAGCGCCGCTTCCGCTGGTTCCGGCCGCACGGCGGGAAGGTGCGCCCGGCCGAAATTACCGAGCGCGAGGGGGTGAATCCCCGGCTGATGCTGCAGGCTGACACGGTGGTGATGGCCCCGCCCGGCGACGGCTCCAAGCCCCGCGCCGAAGTGCGTTTGCCGTCCTACTCCCGCGGGGTCGGCATGGCGAGCGACTACCTGCCGGCGCGGTGAAAGGGAAAGGACATGCGCGATAAGCGGCCTTGCGTTTACATGATGGCGTCGAGGCGGAACGGGACGATTTATGCGGGGATGACCGGGAATTTGCCGGGGCGGGTGAGGGCGCATCGTGAGGGGCATTACGATGGATTCACCAGGCGCTACAAGTGCGACAAATTGGTTTGGTATGAGTTTGTCGGGACGTTTCCAGCCGCGATTGCTAGAGAAGATGCGATGAAAGATTGGCCTCGGATATGGAAGGTGCAGTTGATAGAGAGGAAGAATCCTGGCTGGTTGGATCTTTATGAAAGCATGCTGAAGAATTATTGACGGACTCCGTTCCGTCACGAGACATCAGTCTCCGCACTCTGTGCCGCCGCACTCTGCCCCACTCGTCATTCCGGCGTCGCAAGCGGAGAACCGGGGGAGTGACGGGCGGTTCAGCCGGAATCCAGAGGCATGTTCTTTTGCTACGGTACACCCTCGGGACAAGCATGGCGTCGGAACAAGCGCAGTTTCACGCCGTGAAAGGTGGAGCCCTCTGGATTCCGGCGAAACCGCCCGTTCGGGACGAAGCAGCTGTTTATGGCGCCGGAATGACGTGCTTTGGGGGTATGTAGGGGAGAGGACGGGGAGACACGCGCCGGAATGACGAGTGGGGGGAGCGGTGCGTTACAGGGTTTGGAGTTATGTCGCAAATTTGCGCAGCGTTGCTGCTTTCGTGGTTGTGACGAAGGCGGCAGAGGCTTGGAGGGGTTAACTCCCCCGCCGTCCGATAAGAGAATTTTCCCGTAGTGATAGAAAGCGTGAAGAATAATTAAAAGAAAAGTGTCGGATAAGGCAACTATGGTCAAGAATACCTCTCATTTTTGGGTTTAACATAGATGCGTGAACCGGGAGCTTCTATTGAAGGAATCTCCCGCCCAGCAGGGGAAGCTTTTAAGGGGAAGGGCAATGGGGCCTTGGGGAAGGCCGACGCCCTCAACAGGAAAGAGAAAACAGAAAATGACTAGAAATGACGGTTATTTTAAGAAGACTTTCGAAAGCCTTTTTGGGGAAAGGAAAGTCATGCGAAGAAGATTCTTGTCCGCCGCCTTCGGGTTGGCGCTGATGATGAGTTTCGGGACGGCGATGGGTGTGGAGGTACCGCTTGGCGTTCCTGACACGATTGTAAATGCAAATCCTGGGGCCGACACTTCATATGGCATCTATGCCTATGATGCCACTCATTTGGCTTCAAGTGACGGCGCTGGCGGTAGCATTATTACCACCATCGATCCTACTCTTAACACATTGGTCATTACAAGCTGGCCCTCGGGTGGCATCGTAGGTGATGCCGCAGACGCCAAAACTTACGGCATTTATAATGAAGGCATGACCGATCTCAAGGTACGCAGCGATTTAGACATGACTGTTACAGCTGGGACTCTTTCAACCATTGCCAGTTGGTACCGCTATAACAACGCAGCCGCGTTCACAGGCTCCATTACCAATACCGGTACCATTACCCTAAACTCGGTTGCCAATACAACGCAAGCTGCCGGGCTGGCATTCACAAACGTAGGTGCTGCTCAAAACATGAACGGTACCATCAATCTAAACAACCTTACCGTCAATGCTACGAACTTGGCCGCAACTGGCGGCGGCACCGGCATCCTCGCCTCAACTGTTGGAACAACCGCATCCATCAACGTTACTGGCAACATCAATATCACTGCCGACAACACCGGTCCCGCGGTTACGGCTAATACCGCTAGCCTGGAAGGCATGACTTACGACGTTGTCAATGGTGACATCACCGTTGGCGGCACCCTCACCGTCGAGACCCGTAATACAGGCACCTTTGTGGCAGGTTCAGCAATAGGTGTTTCCATCACCACAACTGCTGGTAGTGCCTCCGTAGGCGCTGATTCAGTCATCAGTATCGGCAACATTGTTGCAAAGTCTGGAACCATGAGCCTCAATGACGGCAATGTAGCAAATGAATCATATGCCGCCGCTTTCTTTACCGAAGGCAATGTCGAGGGTAAAATTATCGGTGGATCTTTCGAAGCAACTTCACAGTCCACTGGTAACGACTCCCGTGCTGAAGGCGTCAAGGTCAAAGGCGAACTCATCGGCGAAATCGATCTGGCCAATGCTAAAGGTAAATCCACAAATGGCGCTGCCAACGGTGTGTCGATTACCGGCGGCATAACCGATGCCGATGCGGTATTGAAAGTCACCAATGTTTCTGCCGATGCCACAAATGGCGCCGCCACCGGCATTAAGCTTGGTGAAGACTGGGCAAGAGAGGATTCATCGGGCACAATCACCACAACCAGTATCGTCGCCACGACACATACTGGTAATGCAATGGGTTTGTTTGCCGATGAAATAACTGGCGCAACCAGTCTCGGAACCATCAACGCCACCATAAAAATAGGTGGAACCGGCAATGCCACCGGTGTCGATGTCAGCACTATCAACGCCGGAAACAACAACTTCACCACAGGCAATATCGTCGTTGATGCCAAAGGTACAGCTGGCGCGGCAGCTGGTATCAAGGTCGCCGGCGCGGTCAGCAGCAATGCTATCGTCCAGGGTACCATGAATGTGACCTCAGCCGCCGCTGCAGCCACCGGCATGACCGCTGCTTCGGTCGGTGCGGGAGCTACGTTTGGCGCAGATAACAATATGGTCATCGCCGGTACCAGCGCCGCCGACGGCCAGATCTACGGTATCAACGTCACCGGTAATAACGCTGGAACCATAAAATCGGCGGGCGTCAAGGTAACCAATAACGGCGCCGCCGGCGCCTTCGGCATCCACGCCGCCGCCCTCACCGGCTCCGGCTCCATCAACAGCTCCGCTGGCGATATTGACATCACCGGCCACAGCAACACCGCCAACAAGGTTTACGGCGTCGGCACCGAAGCCATCGGCACCGGCACCATAACCACCGGCGTGGTCAAGGTGGTCAACGATGCCGCCGGTACGAATGCCAATGCCATCGGTGTCAAACTGATAGGCCTGGATATTGCTAGCAATAAGCTGGTTACCAACGGCGCCATCACCGTCAATGCCAACGGCGGTGAGGCCGACGGCATCAACGCGGGAAGCTTGGCGAACTATGACATCAATGCCAACATCATCGCCACTTCGACAAGCAGCACCGGCCATGGTATCCACACCACGACCACCACCGCCGGAACTAACAGCACCTTCAACATGAAGAGCAACTCCACCGTTAACGGCAGTACCGTTGGTATCCTGGCCGCAGGCGCGAGCGACACTTTGAACTTCGACTTCGACGGTTATACCTCCTTCATCACCACCAATGGCGTCGAGAACGTTCAGTTCTTCGAAGACTCCACCACCACCCTTGACGACCGTTCGAATTTCGCCGGCACCACGAAAGTTTGGACCGAAGACGGTTCCAAAGTCTACCTGAACAAGGAAAACCTCTTTGCCGGTGCCACTTACGACAACGACGGCTACACCAAGCTCGGCGCCAGCCAGACGTTCACGAAACTCACTGGTGACGACACCGGCGTAATCGACATCAATGGCTGGACCGCCACCATGTCGAACCCGCTTGCTGTCGACACCACCACCTATAAAGGCCTCTTGACCGACACCTCCGCCACACCCGGCATCATCAACAAAACCGGGGCCGGCCGCCTGATCCTCACCAGCGACAAAAGCACCTTCGGCGGCATCACCAACATCGCGGGTCCCGGCGGCATCACCATCACCGATGGCAACTCGCTTGGCACCAGCAACATCAACATCGCCAACACAGCTGATTTGACCATGACCTTTGACACCGATGAAACCGTGGTCAACAAGATTTCCGGCGCGGGCGTGGTTAACAAGGGCGACAACGGTACCGCCACCCTGACCAACGCGAACAACACCTGGTCCGGCGGCCTCAACATCAATAAGGGCAACGTCATCGCCACCAGCGCCGGTGCCGTTGGCCAGAGCGACATCCACATCAACGCCACCGACAGCAACATGAAGTTTATCATCGCCCCCGGCCTGCCGCAGACCTACGGCAAAAACATCACCGGCCCAGGCAGTTTGACTAAGGAAGGAGCCGGCACCCTCATCCACACCGGCAATATCACAAACGTCAGCCCCTTCAACATCAACGCCGGCGAATGGAACGGGCAGAATAGCCTCATCACTGGCACCACCACCAACGTCGGCAGCCTCGGCACCCTCACCGCCTCCGGGCAACAGGGCCTAACCTTCGACAGCACCTCCGTCGTGGACACCGCCCTCGGCGGCACCCTCAAGGTCGGCACCACGAAGGACGCCAACCCGGGCGGCAGCGACAGTGAAGCTGCAAAGTTCCATGGCGACCTCGGCACCACGGTCACCATCAACAAGGGCACCAAGCTCGAAGCCGCGTCCACCATCACCGGCAACTGGAACGGCGTCTTCGACACCGACTTCACCAGCAGCTGGCTCGCCGGCACCGGTTGGAACCCGGATGAACTCGAAGCCTATCTCGCCAGCCAGAGCTTCGTCGCTTTGAACCGCACCAACGAATGGCTGTATGACGGTTCGGAAATCGACCTCAACGCCGTGACCTACGACCGCGACACCGCCTGGGACGTTCTCCCCGACGTGCTCGCCGGCAACCGCGCCGCCGACTTCCTGCCGCTGGTGAACCAGAACCTGGTGGACAACATTCTCTTGGCCCAGAACGAAGTCAACTACCAGGCCATCCTCGCCCGCGGCTTCGGTAACGAAATCGCCGCCGCCAATCTGCTCCGGCTCCTCGGCACCGCCAACAGCAACCTGCCGGACCCCGAAGGCTACTCCGGCTACCGCTACGCGACCGGCATGGACCTCGCCAACACCCTGGAAGCTGTGCAGGACACCGCCAAGGCCTTTACCCGCGCCATCGGCGCCCGCGCCTACAACCTCGGCGTCCTCACCTCCTGCAACCTGGATGAATGCGGCCAGCCCATCGCCTGCGGCAACCAGTACAAGACCCGCATCTGGGCCGGCTACTCGGGCCTGTGGGGGAAAGCGAAGGACCGGCTCGGCGACCGCGGCTACAGTTATGACGCCAACGGCTTCAACGTCGGCCTCGACCACCTGACCAGCAGCGGCTTCGCCTTCGGCACCGCCTTCGGTTACTCCAAGGGTGACTACAAGCTTAACAGCGTACTCTGGGACAGCTCGAACATCGACAACTACTCCTTCGGGCTCTACGGTTCGTACAACCACGCCAGCGGCTTCTTCGCCACCCTGCTTGGCCAGTACACCTACTCGGACTACGACATCAACAGCCAGTTCTCCAACCACCTCACGGCCGGCTACAACCGCGACCACGCGAACTACGAGTCGAACACCTGGGCGGTCGGCGGCGCCCTCGGCTGGGACATCAAGGCCACGAGCCGCTTCACGATCACCCCGTCGATTGGCATCTACTACTATGACACCTTCACCAAGGACTTCAACACCTACAACGACCTGAACACCGTCAACCGTTACGACATGAAGTTGAAACGCGAATCCGTCGAAATGCCCATCGACCTGACCATGAAGTACGACGTCTGCGCTTCGGACAACACCAAGGTCAGCCTGGTCGCGAACGGCGGCTACTCCTACAACTTCAAGAACAAAGGCACCAAGATCGAAGAGTTCAACCTCGGCGGCGTCTCCCTCGAAGGCGGCCAGTACAGCCGCAAGCCCGGTTCCTCCACCTGGTATGCCGGCGGCGGAATCCAGGCCTCCATCAAGAACTTCGACATCGGCGCGAACTACGAATACGTCGGACGCTACGACTACCACAGCCACAACGTCACCGCCACTGTCGGCGTCAAGTTCTAAAGAAGAACCTCGTTCCTCGTCACGAAGCACGCAGTACGCCCGCCGGCCTCTCCCTCCTGAGGCCGGCGGGTTTTTTTGATGCACAGGTTGGGGCGGAGAAAGGCTCGGGGGGGGGATTCCTTTTTTTTCACCACAGAGGCACAGAGGACACAGAGGTTCACAGAGTTACTGAGATGAAAAGTTGGGGATGGTTATCAAATTTTTATTTATATACTGAACGAGGAATGAAATTGTGAAAACTTTTTTTTCACCACAGAGGCACAGAGGACACAGAGGTTCACAGAGTCCTTGAGAACCTGAGTATAGACAGATTAAATGGGAAATAATTTAATAATTTTCATCTGGTTCAAGCGTTTCTTTTCAGTAACTCTGTGAACCTCTGTGCCTCTGTGGTGAAAAAAAGGGATTCTCCCCAAACCCTACTTCAATAGTTCATTCAAATTACCATCCTCTTAATCCCCGTCTTGAGAATTTCTACATTGAAATTGATTAACAATCCAATGCGCCAGCCGCCCAACTTCATATAGGTCAAGAGTTGCGCTTCGTGGATACGCGCCAGTGCGTCACACGCCTTGATTTCCACCACGAGGGAATTTGCAACAAGAACATCCAGCCGATAGCCGCATTCAAGGGAATAATTCTTGTATGATACCGGTAGCGGTTTCTGGCGTTCGAACGGAATTTCGCGGATCTCCAATTCACGACACAGACACTCCTCATAAGCCGACTCCAAAAGCCCGGGACCGATCTTCTTATGCACTTCCATGGCAGCACCAATCACACTATAGGACAAGGAATTCAGGTTCATTTGGCCACCGGGGAGAAGTAGGGTTTGGGGTGAATTCATTTTTCACCACAGAGGCACAGAGGACACAGAAGTTCACAGAGTTACTGATAAGAAACGCTTGTATCAGATACAAAATTATTTTATTGTTTCCTTGTTTATCTGTCTATACTCAAGTCCTCAAGGACTCTGTGAACCTCTGTGTCCTCTGTGCCTCTGTGGTGAAAAAAGAATTTATCTCAAACCTGGCAATTAATTCTTCTCTCACGAAAATTCCCCGAAACGATCCCGCCTCCCGGGGAAATTACCTCTGTCGGACCATTGCCGGCTTCGGCTTTATCGGCATTTTCCCAAGAGGAACCCACCATGCGGAAAAATATCCTCACCTGCGGCGTCTTCGCCCTCGTCTTCATCTTCACCTTCGCGACCGGCTCCGCCCATGCCGCCACCGATCTCGGGCTCGCCACCAACCGCTTCTCCGGCTCGCCCGCCGTCGCCAACAGCCCGTTCTACAGCTCCACCGGGGCGGTCTACGACTATGGCGAAAGCTCCACCCTCCCCAACGGCACCATCACCATCGGCAGCCAGGGGAAGGGCTTCGACTTCAAGCTCGCCAACCTCACCTCCGTCGCCGGCTCCACCTTCAACGTCACCACCGGCACCGCCACCACCGGCTCCCTCGGCATCCACGCCAGCATCGCCGGCAACACCGACTTCTCGGCCGGCGGCGCCATCAACCTCGCCACCAGCCCCACCAACGCCGACACCAATTCCTTCAAGACCGGCGGCTTCACTGCCAGCGGCGCCGCCGTCACCGTCACCGCCGACCAGTACACCACCTTCGAAACCGGCGTGGTGAACGACGGCGCCCTCGGCTCCGCCACCGGCGCCTTCACCCTCAACCTGAACGGCGCCAACGCCGGTTTCGGTTCCGGGGACGTCACCCTGGCGAACGGCAACATCAACGCCACCGCCGGCACAACCAACAAAATCGACAACCTCGCCCTGAACGGCACCCTCAACCTGAACGCCGCCGCCGCTGGCGGAGCCAAGCTTTCCGTCGCCGGCACCGGCACCACCCTAAACGTCCTCCAGTACCTCACCGCCCCCGGCACCTATTCGAACGTCGCGGTCGGCTCGAACACGGCCGCCGGCGCCGCCGCCGGCTACGGCACCCTGGCCGTCATCGGCGGCTCCAGCCTGAACCTCGGCACCCTCACCCTCAACCAGGGCGCGACCCTCGACCAAAAGTCGCTGGGCGAACTGAACGTCGCCTCCAGCCTTTTCGTCAACGGCAACGTCGTCGACGCCGCCAACCTGGTCACCAGCGTCACCGGTTACACCACCATCGCCGGCTCGGCCGCGAACCCCGGGCATTATCTCGTCAAAGGCACGAAGAACCTGTATAAAGGCGGCATGCTGGTCCAGGGCACTCTCGAAGGCGACAGCGCCGCCACCGCCATCCAACTCGGCGCCAACGCGGACGAGCTGGCGAAAATGGAGATTGACGGCGGCATCGTCAAGGCCGGCGCCGGCGGCTTCGCCGTCAATTACGCCGACGTCGTGGTCACCAAAGGTAATCCCAGCCCCAGCCTCGACGCCAGCCTCGGCGCCCTCGACCTCTCCACCTCCAACCTCACGGTCAACCTCACCGACACCGTCTACCCGGTCGGCATCGACGCCACCAACCTCCTCACCGTCAACAATTACCGGCAAACCCTCGGCGACGTCGAAGTGGCGGGGAACAGCTTCACCGTGAAAGGCTACGCCATCATCGGCGACGGTAACGCCACCGCGCCGGTCATCCAAACCGTCAACGGCGCCGTCTCCTACCAGTCCGGCCTGACCCTGGAGCAGTACGGCAGCATCGTCACCATTTCCGGCGGCACCGTCAACCTCGGCTCCGGCGCGACCGCCGGCGACCTCACCCTCAGGGGGCACAACCTCCTCGCCGCCGCCTCCGGCGGGACCGGCCTCAAATTGGTCGACCGTTCCACCGGCGGCACCGGCCGCCTCGCCGTCTACGGTAAAGCCAACCGCGCCCACGGCAACATCGACGCCTCGACCCTTGCCGCCTACATCTCGCCTTCGGCGGAATTGAACGTCGCCGGCGGCACCCTGACTCCGGCCACCACGCCGGGCGGCTTCCAGGTGAAAAGCCTGTCGGTCGACGGCATCCTCTCCCTCGGCACGAACGCCCTCTACGACAGCGTCCCGACCAGCCAGACCGCCGGCGGCCGGGTCTACAACACCGGTGCGCAAAATATGTTCGTCAACGCCGGCGGGGTGATCATCGCCGACTACGCCGACTCGTACCTGGACAACCAGGTCGCCGCCGGCAGCGCCGCGAACCGGCTCATGGTCGGCTTCGGCGGCAAACTGACCGCCAACAGCGCCACCATCCACGCCGACAACTGGGCGGAAATCGACCTGAACGGCACCTTCACCGCCGGCCTCAAGTACGGCACGAAAACCACCGCCGCCATCCTCGACTCGAACTCCCCCATCGTCATCGGCACCAACGGGACCATATCCATGACCGGCGCCATGGCGAAGGAGGTCGAAGGCTCGACCGAAACCGCCATCGGCACCGTGCTCATGCAAACCAGCGCCGCGGACGGCATCACCTCCTACGCCGACCTCGAATCGAACTCCATGTACGGGCGCTTCGCCTACAAAATCACCCCCGACGGCAAGCAGCTCTACGTCGACTCCGCAGAAGGGCAAATCGATCACAACCGCGAAACCGACCTTCCCCTCGCCATCGCCAACCTGCGTTACATCTGGGGCGACCGGCAGATCAACGACTCCTTCGGCACGGTGGTCTACGATGTCAACGAGGGCTACCTGGTCTCCGACGGTTCGGAATCGGGCGACAAAAACGCCGACCTCTTCATCGCCATCGCCAACCCCGAGAGCTACAACGTCAGCCGCAACACCCTCGAATACATGAACGGCGCCTATCTCTACGGCGTCACCGACGTAGCCATTGAAACCGCCCTCAGGATGGGCTCGCAACTCTCGAACCGGCTCCGCTCCCAGCAGTGCGGCTTCATCCACGTCCCCGGCGAACCCTGCGACGAATGCGGCAACGTGCCCATCCACCGGGTCTGGGCCAACGGTTTCCTGGTCAAGCAGAAGTCCGACGGCCGCCAGGGCTTCTCCGGCTACGAAAACGAAGGCTACGGCGGCAGCCTCGGCCTCGACTGGATCGCCGCGCCGAACATCGTGGCCGGCTTGGCCGGTTCTTATCAGAAATCCGATTACAGCGATTCCGGCGCCTACGAACACAACTCGGACATCGAAAGCTTCACCGCCAGCGCCTACGGGACCTTGAGCTGCGCCAACGGTTTCTTCGGCACCTTGTCCGGCTCCTACACCTATTCCACCAACAATATCGAGGAGCTCCGCGACGACCCGACCATTTTCGGCCGGGCCTGGGGGGTGTCCCACTTCCGCACCGGCACCATCGGGGTGAACGCGGCCATCGGGAAAGATTTTGTCTGCGACGAATTCATTTTCACCCCTTCGATCGGCCTGGCCTACGCCGGCGCGGAAAACAGCGCGCACGACGACACGTTGGACGGCATCGCCACCAACCGGGTGTCGGAGACCCGCAACCACGTCATCTACGCGCCTCTGGAAATCAGCGCCCAGTACGATTGCCACCTCAGCAACAACGCCAAGCTCCGCCTCAGCGGCGTCGCCGGCTACGCCTACAATTTCAGCAGGAACGGGATGAAGGGGTCGATCAACTATATCGGTCTGGTTCCCGGCGCGGGCGGGGTGGGATCGCCTAACGCCGAGGTGACGAGCCAGGAAAACCCGGGCTCCAGCTACCGCTTGGGCATCGGGGCGGAGTATAGCTGCCAGAATTTCGGGGTGGGTTTGAAGTATGATTTCGTGGGGAAGGATGCTTACAAGGCGCACCGGTTGATGGCTACGGCGGGGTATTATTTCTAGTCCTGCTGCGGGTCAAACACGGCGGCGGAGCTTGTCACCGAACCCTGTTACGCCGCAAACCTCCCCCCACCGTCATCCCGGCGTCTGTGCGTTGAACCGGGGCATAAACAATGGCGTGCCGGGACCCAGTGGGCAAAACGTTGGCTACGGAACCACTTCACCATGACCGAATATTGCAGGGTTGTTGATGAAAAATCGCGTAGCGAGTGTTTACCCCACTGGGTCCCGGCACGCCATCGTTTACACCCCGGTTCCTTGTAGAGACGCCGGGATGACGGTGGGGGGAGGTTTGCGACGTGGCAGGATTCGGAGACACGCTTCGCAGATACGCTTCAGTAACCGAAGCGGGATCGGAAAGGCATCACCCCAATAAATCCGGATAGAGGTCCCGCCACTCGGGATTAATCGCTTCAATCAAGGCGAGTTTACCGCGCCGCGAATATTTCTTTAGCTTTTTTTCAAAAGCTATCGCGCCGGGCATATCCGCTTGACGCTCGTACCACACCAGGGTTTTAGTGCCGTATTTCTTTGAGAAACCCTCATATTCACCATTTTTATGTTGCGACACTCTTTGCAAAATATTCGAGGTAACGCCGACATACAACGTTCCGTTGCGTCCGCTGCACATCATGTAAACACAAGGTTGCTTATCCATTCTCCCCCTCCCCTACCTCTCCGCCAACCGCACATCATCAATCCGCAACTCCAACCTGGGCGGCGAATAAAAGGTGTTCAGGGCCGGCGTAAAGACGATGTCCAACAACCGCCGCCCCGCCGACTCCAAAACCGGCAAAAGCGAAAGATTGTTGAACACCACCGCCCGGTAGGCCATCCCCCCTTGCGCGACATTGAAATGGAAATGCTGGCGCTGCGCACCCATGAATTGGATGCTCCCGGCCGCCTTCACCCCCCGGGCCAGGAACTTCGGCTCCGGGTTCCCCTGCCCGACCGGACGGAGCAAATCCATCTCGTCGACCAGGCGGATGTTCACGTCGGAAAGCTTGATTTCCAAATCGATATGCAAGGTGGGAGCGATGTTGTTCTTGCGAATCTGCTGGGCGCATTCGCGGAAGAAGGAACGCCGCAGACCGTCGACGTTTTCCCGGGACACGGTAAAACCGGCGGCAAGCTCGTGACCGCCGAAGGTGAGGAGGTGCTCCCGCGAATTCGCCATGGCCTGGTAGAGGTTGAGGCCGTTGATGGAACGGGCCGAGCCGCGGCCTTTGTCGTGACCGGCGGGGAAGGAAATGACCGCGGCGGGCTTGCCAAAAATTTCCGACAGCCGGCCGGCGACAATCCCGATAACGCCTTCATGCCAACCGGAACGCGCCACCAGGATGGCCGCGTCATTCATCAAATCGTGCGTTTCCCGCGCTTCGTTGGCCGCTTCGTCGAGAATGGTCTGGCAGAGGGTCTGGCGTTCGGTGTTTTGCCGATCGAGCTGCTCGGCGAGACGCCGGGCCTTTTGCGGATCGTCCTCGACCAAAAGCTCGAGGGCGAGGTCGGCGTTGCCCATGCGTCCGGCGGCGTTCAGGCGGGGGGACAGGGAAAAGGCGATCCCCCGGGCGGTGAGGTCGGCGGTGCCGAGGCGGCAGATGTCCAGGAGGGCGGAAATGCCCGGGCTGGCCCCGTGCATGGTTTTCAGGCCCCGGGCGACGATGGCGCGGTTTTCGTCGACCAGCGGCGCGACGTCGGCGATGGTGCCGATGGCGGCCAGGGGAAGCAGGGAAAGGAGAGTGTCACGCAGGTGGGGATCGACTTTGGGGGAACCGGACAATTTTTCGTACAGCGCCCAGGCGAGCTTGAAGGCGACGCCGACGCCGGTGAGTTCGCGGAAAGGATAGGCCGAGTCTTTCCGTTTGGGGTTCAGGATGGCATAGGCGGGCGGGAGTTCGCGGTCGCCGGGCTCGTGGTGATCGGTGACAATCACCTCGACCCCGTTGTCGACCATGTACTTGATGTTTTCGTGTTCGGACGTGCCGCAGTCGACGGTGACGACCAGGTCGACTTTTTCCTCGACCGCCTTCTGGGCGAAGTCGGAGGAAATGCCGTAACCTTCCTCGAAGCGGGACGGCAGGCGGAATTCCAGGGAATAACCGGCGGCGCGAAAGGCACGGATCAAGAGGGCGCAGGCGGTGACGCCATCGGTGTCGTAGTCGCCATAGACAATGCAGCGCTCTTTCGCGTTGATGGCCTTGGCCAAACGCGTAACAGCTTTGTCCATGTCGTCCATGCGCCAAGGAGGAACCAGAGTATTGAGGGACGGCTTGAGAAAAGCGGCCACATCGTTCATCGACAACGTTCCTACTCGTTGAGCGATGATGGTGGCCATTATGGGGGATACGCTAAATTTCTCCGATATTTCCTCGACAACCGGCCCGGGTTCCGGCTTTAGCAGCCATCTGGCTGATGCCACGGGCGTCTCCAATTTTTATGTTTGAGAAATAAAAACATTCTATTTCATAATACCGGAATCACCGGGACAGATCAATACTATTATATGCAAAAAAATCACCCGCTCCACCCCGCCACGTTTAAGTTCGAGCTTTCCGCCCTGAAAACAAATTGTCATATCCGGGTGAATTTAGTACAGTATGTACTGGGTTAATTGAACGCCACGGCGTTACTCGGAAACGGGCGGCGTTATTGGAGACGGCGGCGTTATCCACAGCGGCATGACGCGGCGTTAGAACCCCCTACGGAGCCACCATCTTGGCCATCTACAGTAAAAAAGAAGAGAAAGACACGGTTGTCAAAGTAAAGAATTGGGCCGGCAACAAAGTGGCGGTCCCAGGTTATTGGCTGGCCATCCTGGCCGTTCTCATCGTGGCACTGGTCGGCGCCGGCTTGTGGTGGACGACCCGGCCGACCATGGAAAAGGCCGAGAAACTGCTGGCCGCCGGCGAGACCCAGGAGGCTTTGACCGTACTCACCAAACTGGCCAACGCCGGGAACAGCCACGCCGCGGACAAACTCGGCGCCATTTACTTCAACGGCACCGGGGTCGCGAAAAACCACGCCATGGCCCTCCCCTATCTCCAGAATGCCGCCGACGCCGGCAGCCTGCCGGCGCAAGTCATGCTGGGGGCCATCGCCTACCACGGCAGCGGCGGCAAACCGGACTACCGCCTCGCCCTCGATTACCTCAAGCCTCTGGAAAATTCGCGGAATGGCCAGGCGCTGGCCATTCTCGGCCGCATGTATTATTTCGGCCACGGGGTGGAAGAGAACCGGGGAAAGGCCTTCCAGTTGTTGAGCAAGGCCTGGGAAATGAAAAACGCCGAATCTAACGATCTGCTCGGCCTGATGTATGTCCGCGGCGACTCGACCGACCGGGACGAAGCCAAAGGCCTCGACCTGCTGGCGGCGGTGCCGCCGGGGACAAATGCGGAAGTGGATATGCTGTTAGGTAAACAGTATTTTCAGAAGGAAGACGACCCCGAAAACCTGAAACAGGCGGCGGCGCGCCTCATTCCCCATGATCCCGGCGCCGACCCGCAGTTGAACTTCGCGCTCGGCTTGTTTTACTATCGCGGCATCGGAACCAAACAGGATTTCGCCAAGGCCAAAACCTACCTTACGAAAGCCGAGGAATTGGGCCAAGCCCGGGCCGGCCTCCCCTTGGGGGAAATGTACAACCAGGGTAAAATCGGGGACCAACCCGACTACGAGCAGGCTTATAAGCAATTCCAGCTCGCGGCGGAGGCGGGCGAAGCGCGGGCGGTGGAGCGGATGGGGGAAATGTATTACTACGGACACGGCGTCACCCAGGATTACAGCGAAGCGGTGCGTCTGCTGCAGCGTTCCGTCGACATGGCCCAGGCGGCGGACCGGCCCGAAACGGAGAAGTACAATTTCCTGCTCGGCAAGGCTTATTACCAGGGTCTGGGAGTGGACAAGGATTACTCCAAGGCAGTCGGACATATCATGTACGCGGCAGGGCACGGCGATCCGGAAGCCGAGATCATCATGGCAGAAATGTATTACTACGGCCGGGGCGTGAACCAGGATTTCGAACAAACCCTATATTTTTTACAGAACGGCCTGACAAGAAAAGATCCGGCGGCTGTCGGTTTGCGCGGCAGAATGTACTATTTTGGCGATGGCGGCGACTGGGATAGCGCCAAAGCCATGAAAATGCTGGAGGAAGCGTCGGCGTCCGGCGACGTGGACGCCTCCCGGTTAATCCGCGAAGCGCACTTGCGGGAGCAAATGAACAAGGAGGATCGCCTGCGTACCGACAGCAAGGCGCAACGATAAAACCAATCGTTTGCACATATCGATAAAACCAGTTTTTAGACATAACGATACAACCAAATCCCGACCTCAGTCGGGATTTTTTATCGGCCGCTACCTGTCTCCATAAAAACTGTGTTTTTATAACACCTTATACAATCTACGGTAAAAGTTGACGCCCGGCGAAATTTTCCTCAAGGGCAAAAAAATCCCCTTTGAAAATGGAAAAATAATCCGCTTCGCCCTAAAGTTTCCGCCGCCTCAACCGTTACCATTATTGTGAGTGAAAGAGACGACGAAAAAAAACGACGACCCCGACAGCCCGGAGGCACTGGGGGAACGAAAAAACCCCCGGACTGCCAAGGAGAACGCCATGGCCATGCCCACCAACGCCCGCAACCAGTACCTCAAGACCCAGGTTGAAACCGCTTCCAAAGAACAGCTGGTGGTCATGCTTTTTGACGGCATCCTCCGCTTCAGTGAACAAGCCCGCAAAGCCATCGAAGAGAAACAGATCGAAGAATCCCACCACGCCCTCATGCGTGCCCAGGCCATCGTCATGGAACTCATCGTCACCGTCGACCGGGAAAAGGGCGGCGAAGTCGCCTCCAACCTCACGGCCCTCCATGCCTACGCCTTCAACTGCCTCATCACCGCCAACATGAAAAAAGACTTGTCCAAAATCGACGAAGTCCAGAACATCTACCGTCAGCTTCGCGAAGGTTGGGTTGGCGCCATGGAAAGCCTCGGCCTCTCCGGCTCCAAGAACGCCGCCGCCTCGGCCCCCGTCGCTCCGAAAACCATCCCGACCGGTCCCGCGCCCCGCACCATCCCCACCGGCGCCCCGGTCGCCGCCAAGACTATCCCGACCGCTCCGGCTCCGGCCAGAACGATTCCCGCCGCTCCGGTCCGTCCGCAGGTTGGCCCCGGCAACAACGGCATTCTCGCCGCCCGTCCGGCCGCCATGCCCGCCGCCGCCGCGATTCCGACCCGCGCCCCCGCCGTTCCCGCCCACAGCCCGGTTGCTCCCGCCGCCGCCCCGACTTCGGCTCCGAAGCCGGCCCTGGTTGGCGCCTACGGTGCCGGCCGCACCGCGATGGTCGGCGCTTACGCCGCCGCCGCGCAGGCTCCCGCCGCCGCCGCCCAGCAGTCTGCCGCCGCGAAGGTGGTTGCTCCGGTCAACGGCAATTCGGCCGCGATGCTGAGCGCCTACCAGACCCGCGCCCGGAACATTGCGTGAAAACAAAATTAAAATACAATTGCATAAGAGAGGCGCTCCGACGGGGCGCCTCCCTTTTTTACTAATGACTGGACTTTTGCAAAATCACCATTCAAACCGCCGAATGGTGATTTTGTAAAAGCAAAAACCCTTGAAATCCGGGCAAAAACGATTTTTGCAAAGTGGCGATTGGCGGTTAAATCGCCACTTTGCAAAAGTTCAGTTAGAATTGGGATAAACAGAGAACCCGAAAAGACAATAAAAAGAAATTGGCTATCCCTGACCTTTCTTTTTTGTTACTCTGTGAACCTCTGTGCCCTCTGTGCCTCTGTGGTGAAAAATATTTTCCAGCATTTCCTTTCGAACCGGATGGCCACGCGCGTTCACCTGTCAAGGACCGCCCATGTGGATGATCTACCCGCTGCTTTTTTTCGCCGCCTTTGTCGATTCGATTGCCGGGGGCGGCGGTTTGATATCTCTCCCGGGATATTTGGCGGTGGGTTTGCCGGCCCACCTCGCATTGGGAACGAACAAATTCACCTCCTGCTGGGGGACGGGCCTGTCGGCATTGCAGTTTGCCCGTAACGGCCACATGAACTGGCTTTCGGCTGGGCTCGCGTTTACCGGGGCGTTGGCGGGTTCGCTTCTGGGGGCGAGGCTGGCCTTGTACCTCGACGAACGCATGTTGACCTGGATCCTGCTGGTGGTTCTTCCTTGTGTGGGCGCGTTTGTGCTGTTCAGGCGGAATTTGGGGGCGGTGGCGCTGGCTATTCCCAGGCGGAAGCTGGTCGCGTATTCGCTGCTGGTCGGGTTCGGGATTGGCATGTACGACGGTTTTATCGGCCCGGGGACGGGGACGTTTTTGATTATCGCTTTTACGGTGGTTTTGGGTTTTCCGCTTTTGACCGCCTGCGGCAACACCAAGGCGGTGAATTTCGCCTCGAATCTGGCGGCGCTGGGGTTGTTCATGTGGGCGGGGACGGTGAATTACCGCATTGCCATCCCGGGGGCGTTCTGTTCCTTGGCGGGGAAT
>JAVBQR010000184.1:0-6149 GCA_031548865.1 Planctomycetota bacterium | reverse complement strand
GGTGTCGCCGCGTTCCGCCTGGCCGCCGTACGCGACAAAATGCGCCACGGCGTCGCCGTCGAAGGTCACGGTGTTGCGGCTGGCTTCGTTGCCGGCGGCCGTGCCGAGGCTCCGCCCCCCGGCGACGGTACCGAAAATTTCGCCGCTGTTGATAGTCACGCGGTTATCCGTGGACGAACCTCTCGCGCTGTGTCCGCCATAAACCTCGCCACCTTCGTTAAAGCTACCCACGACGCCGCCGTAAATCTCGACCCTGTTGCCGCTGTTCCCGCCGCCGCCCCGGTTCTGGCCGCCATAGATGTTTCCGGCGACGGTACCGGTGGACATGCGAACCTCGTTGTCGCTGGCCCGCCCGCCGGCTCCGGTCGGTTGAACCAGGCCTCCATACACGTTCCTGAGGATGTCACCTCCCGAAACGTCAACCCGGTTGTCAGTGGAACTGCCGCTTCCGGTGATGACCGTGCCGCCGACGACACTGTCGTTGACCGTGCCTCCGGTCAAACTCACCGTGTTGCCGATGGCGCTGCCGGTGTTGTTTCCGGCGGCGGTATCCCCGCCATACACGCTCCCGCGGATCAGGGCTGTGCCGCTTACTTCCACGCTATTATTGACCGCATTGCCGCTGCCGGAGGCGCTCCCGCCCCAAACGCTGGTGCCGAGGCTGGCGTTGGTTACACTGACAAAATTATCCGCGGCTTGGCCGCTTCCACCCGACTGTCCCCCTAAGACATCCGAGGAATAGTTGCCGCCGGTCATCAGAACGCGGTTGCGCGAAGCTTCCCCGTTACTAACCCCGCCATAGACCAATTGATTGACGGTCGCTCCGGTCAAGGTCACCAAGTTGTCAAAAGCCGCAACGCCGCCGCTCCCGCCCCGAACCGCACCGTTGGAGACTCCGCCCGTGAGAGTCACGGTATTGCTCTGCGCTAGGCCGTTACTTAGGCCGCCGGTAATGACGCCGGTGACAGTGCCTCCGTCCATGAACACGCTATTTCCAGAAACCACCCCCACGTTGCTGTCACTCTGCCCGCCGCGCATGACGCTCGCGACGGTGCCGTTATGAAAGTTGACGCGGTTGCCGGTGGCGTTGCCGTTGGCCGAGCGCCCGCCGATGATGGCGTTGGTAATGGTGCCGTTGTTGAAGTTGACGGTGTTATTCTCCACGAGGCCGTTGCTGCTCCGCCCGCCATATATTTGGGCGATGGTATAGGAACCGATTCCAGGGTTGACGGTCACCTCGACGAGGTTGTTGCTAATTGTGGCGCTGCTGTTGGCGACGCCGCCGTCCACGTCCCCGGTAATGTTGCCCCCGCCATTGATTAGAGTTACCGTATTGCCGGTCAAACTGGCACCCGGAAAGAGAGAATTGGCGACCCCCAGGGGATTGGGGGCAAGAGTAGCGCCGGGGTAGGTGATATTGGCCGCCTTCGCTCCGGAACTAGCGATAACCCCGGCGAGGCAAAGCAATACGAAGGCCCCCCGCGCCATCCGCTTCGCAGTACACGTATTCATTCGTCGATCCCTATGTGAATCGAACCGGTGCACCCGTAAAAATTGCTTGTATGCCATCCGCAAAAATCGCGCCCCCGACGTTCCCCAGTCGACGACATACAATTGACACCGGTTCTTTAATAACATTGGCGTAGCATTCACCTAGTTGTGAAAATTATCGCGTTCCTTTCAATGGACGTTCAAATATAGCAAGATTTTTTGCTACGAAGCGATAAAATTAAACGTGGAAAAAGGGATGTATGGTATGGAGTGTACGCGTATGGCGGGAGGGAGAATGGCTTTTCATTGAGCGGCATGCATTTACCATCGGTTGGGCATCTTCCCGACTCTTTTACCCCGTTCCACCTTCCCCGAAAAACCAGGCCAGTTCGTGATCCAGAAAATGAATCTCGTCAAGCGGCCGGTAGCAGCGCACCCAATCCGCCCAGACGGCGGCGGGGAAGCCCCGCTCCAGTTCCGCCAGCGCAGCCATGGCGCGTATTTCCGGGTCGGTCGGAAAAACCAGCCCGCCGTCCCGCAGAAAATCGCGGCAGTACTTCGGCCGGCCTTTTCCTAACGGCGCCTTGGCGCCGGGGAAGATGACCACGGCGCGGCGGAGGGACGGCGCGGCGGTTTCGCCCGACGGTTCCTCCATAAAGCTTCTCAGGCGGCTCTTGAAGGGCTGGACGTTATTCCGAAGAATCGCCCGCAAATACAGGAACCGCTCCGGCGTGCTTCCGTCCGCCCGGCGCAGGGCGAGCCGCGCGTGGAACCTGGGAAGGATACCGTTACCGGTTCCGTCCGAGGCGACGCTCAGTACCAGCCCGCCGTCGCCGCGGGAGGCGGCGACGGCGCGGGCGAAGGCGGCGAGGACCGGTTGCCAGAAATCGTCTTCGCGATTTTCGTTTTTCGCCTCTTCGGTATCGACCGCACCACGCAGGCGCAGGAAACTCGCCGTGAGCGGCGAAGCTTCCTTCGGCGGGGGGATTTCCGCCAATACTTCGACCGGTTCGGCATCGTCGCCATCGCCGGCCGCTTCGGCAGAAATTACGGCCCCTTCTTTACCGGGAGCTTCTTCTATTATCACTTCGGAAACATTTGGAGAAACCTCTTGAGTGACTTCTTGAGCGACTTCTTGAGCGACTTCTTCCAAGACCGGTTCGGAAACGGTTCCCGGCGTTTCATCCTCCCCGTCGGGGAATTCCCCGGTCAAACTCGCGGCCTCCACCACCCGGTTCTCGGCCAAACAACGCTGCAGGTGCCGCCGGCAAAGTTGCAGGATATAGCGGGGGAAAAGCTGGACGCCGGCGAATGCCTCGGGTTTGAAGGGCCAGGTCGGGTAGGGCGCCTGGTAAGCCACCGCCGCGCAAGCCGCCCCCATCCGTGCCGCCACCATGGCCTCCGCCTCTTCCGCATCACGCACCGGAAGAAGCGGCAGAGGCGCGTCGAAACGTTCCAGAAAGGGGCGGAAACTGAACTTCGTGAACGCCGACCAGGTGCTGGCCAAACAGGACACCACTACGAGAGTCCGCCGGGTCAGGTCCACCAACGCCGACAGCCCTTCCGCCGTTTCCGCGATGACCCGGCCGGCGGCAAGGCTTTCCTCGCTGGCGCCATCCTTCGCTCCCGCCAGGGCGAGGCGGCGTTCCGCCAGGGCGTCCAGCTGATCCAGCGCCAGCACCGTCCCGGCTCCGCCCAGGGTAAACAGCCAGCTCAGCCCCGCCACCGCGTTTTCCGCTTCGACCTGTTCGCTTTCAAAACCGAAGACGCGCGCCTCCTCCGGCTGGAGCCGCTTCCCCTGCAGCCAGCGCCGGCCGCAGTCGAACACGCCCCGATCCCCCGAGGCCAGCAGCAGCGCCGCGCGCACCACGTCGGCGTAAACGCCCGCCTCCCAGGGATGTTTGCCGTGGAGTTCATCCAGCACTTTGCGGATATGGTGGCGGAGATCCTCCTTGAAGTAGGCGTCGATGCCGTCGGGGAAACCGCGTCCGCCGCTGGCGCGGATGATCGCCTCCGACAAGGCGTGGTGCTGGGCCGTCCCGTCCGGCCCGGGACAGTGGAGCGACTCCACCATGCCCCGCAAAAGCGTAGGCCAGAAGTCGGTCGCGCCGGTCATGTTCACCATCACGAAGTAACCGCCCAATTCGCCGGTGCGTTTCCGCAATACCGACAAAAGGTGCGTCTTCCCCACCCCGCCGGCGCCGGTGAGGACCAGGCCCAGGGGCGACCGATCGCCGCCGCCGCCCAGCAAAGCGTCCAGTTCCCGGAACAGGCGCTGCCGCGCGCGGGCGTTCAGGGACGGGACGTCGAAGGCGTCGTCCCGCCACACTCCGGCGAGGCGTTTCACGCTATCGAAATCGGCGGCCGCCAGCGCCTGCAATTGCACGTCCATCGCTCTGTCCTTTTTTATTGGGAAAGCAATCCGCCCACACCGCTCTACGCCAGATACGCCACATGCAGGGGGAAACCGGCGATATCCAAAGCCGCCTCGCGATCCGCCTGAGTTATGTCGCGCGGATTGTCCAAGGGGTAAAGGACCAGTTTACCCTGGTTTTGCAAAGTCAATAATATCACGTCGAACCTCCGCGCCTGGAGCCCGGGAAACGCGCTACGCAAAGCCGCCAAACGAATCCGCCCCGACGCATCGGCCAAGCCCCGGCAGGCGGACAGGACCGCGCGAAGTTGTTCCTTGTCGGTCAGGTCAGGCGCTTTTGGGGGCGTCGCCGCCTCCGCCGGCGGCACACTTGCGGCTTCCCCCGCGGATCGGGTCTGCCACAATGCCGTCAGGGGCAGTTGGTTCGTCTTGAGAAATTCCGCCAGGGCCCCGAGTAGATGCGCCAGAACTTCCGTCCCGGCCGTCGACCGGGTCGGAATCGCCTCGCCGGCGTGCGTTTCCAGCCACTTCCAGCCCAGCTCGGTCAAGGTGACTTTCGTCGCCTTGACCCGGCGCTTGCCGCTGTCCCGCAGTTCCTTCGCTTCGTGAATCAGGCCCAGGCCCAGCAGATTTTTCCGCGAACGGAGCACCGGGCGCCAGCCGTCCAGCCAGACGCTTCCCCCTTGGGCGGCGAGGCTCCAGAGGGCCAATGTTTCGAGTGGAGTAGGAGATTTGGGATCGGTATTCATAAGCATTCAAACCGCCGAATGGAAATTTTGTGAAATTGAAAACTTTGAATTTCGGGCAAAACCCAAATTTTACCCGGCGTTTGTCACGCCGGAAACGAAAAAGCGCGACCGGCCGGCCGCGCTTTTTCGTAATCTGGAAAACGGACCGCCGCCGCTACTTCGAAGGAACAAACGGCTGTGCCGGACGAATCACCACATAGCCGCCGGCCGGGCCCGGGACCGATCCCTGAATAAGGAGCAGGTTCTTCTCGGGAATCACCTTCGCCAGTTTGAGACCCTTCTGGGTCACCCATTCATCCCCCATGTGGCCGGGGCCGGGGTGACCCTTGACCACGCGCGCCGGGGTAAGACTGCCGCTGGAACCCGGAATGCGGTGGTGGGTCTTGACGCCGTGGGTCGCCCTGAGACCGTGGTAGCCGTGGCGCTTCATCACACCCTGGAAACCTTTGCCCTTGCTTTTCGAAGTGACCTGGACTTCCTTGACGTCGGTCCAGTCTTCGATAGTGATGACCTTGCCGGCTTCGAGATCCTTCCGCGGTTCGCGGAGGCGGATTTCCCGGATGAAACGCTTGGCCTTGCTTCCGGTCTTTCCCGCGTGTCCCTTTTGCGGCATAGTGACGTTACGGTCCTTTCGGTCGTCGAAGCCGAGTTGGTAGGCGTCGTAACCGTCCTGTTCCTTGGTTTTCAACTGCAATACCGGGCAGGGACCGGCTTCGACCACCGTCACACCCACCCGTTTTCCGTCTTCGGTGAAGAACTGCGTCATACCGATTTTTTTGCCCAAAATTCCGCGCCACATAGCTGTCGACTCCTTATCACACTTACGCTCCCCGAAAAAGCCCCGGCACAACGGCGAGCGCAATTTTCATCCAGGCCGGGACAAACGCAACTCGCGCGGAATCACACGGTTTGTTTGACTTTCAAGTCAACGCCGCGCGGCGGAACCACCCGGCTGATCGAGTCCATGGTGGAACGGGTGAGCTCGGTGATGTAAACCAGGCGCTTGTGGGTGCGGATTTCAAATTGTTCGCGGCTCTTCTTGTCCACGTGGGGGCTGCGGAGAACCGTGTAACGTTCGATGCTGGTCGGCAGCGGAATCGGCCCCGAGACCCGCGCGCCGGAATTCTTCGCCGCTTCGACGATTTTGAAACACCACTTATCGAGCATGTCGTGATCGTAAGCCTTCATGCGGATGCAAATCTTTTCCGCCATTTTGCACTCCTTAGGTTCGAGGTACTATATAATTATGAAATTTAACCCGGAGTACACAGAGAGCACAGAGGACACAGAGAACCACATTTTATTTCTTTTCTCGAAAAAATTTAAAAGCGGTTCTCCGTGTCCTCTGTGCCCTCCGTGCCCTCTGTGTTAAAGCAGTTTGTGTTTAACGACGTTACTCGATAATCTCGGTGACGACCCCGGAACCGACCGTGCGCCCGCCTTCGCGAATCGCGAAGCGGAGCTGCGTTTCCATGGCGATGGGGGTCAGGAGTTCCACATTCATCTGCACGTTGTCGCCGGGCATGACCATCTCG
>JAVBQR010000176.1:0-24640 GCA_031548865.1 Planctomycetota bacterium | reverse complement strand
TGAAGGAAATCAAGGCCCGCTTCGAGGACGCCCTCCACGCCACCCGCGCCGCCATCGAATCCGGCACCGTCGCCGGCGGCGGCGTCGCCCTGATCCGCGCCGCCGCCCCAGCCCTCCCCGAATTGAAGCTGAAAGGCGACGAACTCACCGGCGTCGAAATCGTCAAGAAAGCGGTCAGCTCGCCCCTGCGGCAGATCTGCGCCAACGCCGGCGTCGACGGCGCCGTCATCGAACGGAAGATCCGCTCCGGCAAGCAGAACGACGGCTACAACGCCCGCACCGCCGTATTCGGCGACATGGTCGCCATGGGCATTCTCGACCCGGCGAAAGTGGTGGTCACCGCCCTCCGCCACGCCGCGTCCGTCGGCGGCCTCATCCTCACCACCGAGTGCATGATTGCCGAGGCCCCGGCCAAGGACGACTGCGACAAGTGCGGCGGCGGCTGCGGGTCCTGCGGCGGCGGCGGCATGGACGACATGGATTACTGAAGTTTTGCGAAGTGACGATTGAACCGCCAATCGTCACTTCGCCAAAATCCATTTTGCCCTGATTTCGAGAGTTTTCCCATTTATACAATTTCAAATCAATGTCATTTTTTAGCATATATATTGCATGTTTTCAGGAGAAAGAAATGTCCAAAGAATGCGGATGCGGATGCGGGTGCGGCACCAAGTTGCAGCCTCTCGACGACCGGATCGTGGTGAAGCGCCTCGACGCCGAAGAGAAAACCGCGGGCGGGATCATCCTCCCCGACAACGCCAAGGAAAAACCCCAGCGCGGCGAAGTCATCGCCGTCGGCCCGGGGAAAATGCTCGACTCCGGCAAGCGGGTCAGCCCCGGCGTCGCGGCCGGCGACCGGGTCATCTTCGGCAAGTACTCCGGCACCGAGGTGAAAGTCGACGGCCAGGAGCTCCTCATCATGCGCGAGAACGACATCCTCGCCAAGTTATAAGTTTTAAGTAATAAGTAATCAGTAATAAGTAATAAGTATTTTCTGCCATCCATTGCTTATTGTTTATTGATTGTTATTTGATGGCGATTACATATTGCTTATAATTTATTACTTATTACTTATTACTTATTACTTATTATTTATTACTTATTATTTATTATTTATTACTTATTACTTATTATTTATTACTTATAAAAAACGGAGTTTTTAAAATGCCCGCAAAACAGCTTATCTACGGTCAAGATGCCCGCCAGAAAATCCTGGTCGGCGTCAACAAGCTGGTCAGGGCGGTGAAATCCACCCTCGGCCCGACCGGTCACAACGTCATCTTCGAAAAAGGCTTCGGCAACCCCTCCATCACCAAGGACGGCGTCACGGTTGCAAAAGAGATCAAGCTTGAGGATCCCTTCGAAAACATGGGGGCGCAACTCATCAAGGAAGTGGCAAACAAGACCGGCGACGTCAGCGGCGACGGCACCACCACCGCCTCCATCCTCGCCGAAGCCATCTTCACCGCCGGCCTGAAGGCGGTCGCCTCCGGCGCCGAAGCGGTCGCGGTAAAACGCGGCATCGACCGCTCGGTCGAAGCGGTTGTTGAAAAATTGAAAACCATGTCCAAGCCCTGCAAAAAGATCGAGGACATCGCCAACGTAGCCGCCATCTCGGCGAACAACGACAAGGCCATCGGCGACATCATCGCCAAAGCGATGGACAAGGTCGGCGCCGACGGCGTGGTCCAGGTCGAGGAAGGCAAGACCACCGATACCACGGTCGAACTGGTCGAGGGGATGCGTTTCGACAAAGGCTACCAAAGCCCCTACTTCATCACCAACACCGCCAACATGACCTGCGAAATGAAGGATCCCTACATCCTCATTTACGAAAAGAAGATTTCCAACCTCCGCGAGTTCCTGCCGATCCTCGAACAGGCCGCGTCCACCGGGAAGCCGCTTCTCATCATCTCCGAGGAAGTAGAAACGGAATGCCTGGCGGCCCTCGTAATCAACCGCCTGCGCGGCACCTTGAATGTTTGTGCGGTAAAGGCGCCCGGGTTCGGCGACCGCCGCAAAGCCATGCTGGAAGACATCGCCATCCTTACCGGCGGCCAAGCCATCACCGAAGACCTCGGCATCAAGCTGGAAAACGTCAAGCTGGAACAACTCGGCCGCTGCAAGCTGGTTTCCCTCGACAAGGACAACACCACCATCGTCGAAGGCGCCGGCAAGAAGGAAGACATTAAAGCGCGAATTGAGCACCTCAAGAACCGCATCGACACCACCACCTCCGACTACGACAAGGAAAAGCTCCAGGAGCGCCTGGCGAAGCTCTCCGGCGGGGTGGCGGTGGTCGCGGTCGGCGCGGCGACGGAGGCGGAAATGAAAGAGAAGAAGGCCCGGGTCGAAGACGCCATGCATGCCAGCCGCGCCGCGGCGGAAGAAGGCGTGGTCCCGGGCGGCGGCGTGGCGCTCCTGCGTTGCCTCCCCGCCATCGAGGCGGTAAAGGCCAAGTCCCAGGGCGACGAGAAAATCGGCTGCGATATCATCGAGAAGGCCATCCGTTCCCCGATTCTCACCCTGGCCGAGAATTCCGGCCTGGACGGTTCGGTGGTCGCGGCCGAAGTCGAGGAAAACAAGGCCGAGAATTTCGGCTTCAACGCGCTTAGCGGCGAATACGGCGACATGTTGAAGTACGGGATTATCGATCCGGTCAAGGTCACCCGCCTGGCTCTCCAGAACGCGGCGTCGATTGCCTCCCTCCTCCTGACCATTGAAACGATGGTGACGGAAATCAAGGATGGCAAAAAACAGAACGCCCTGGCCGGGGCCGTGTCCTGAAAGCGCCTTATCATGCAATCCCGGTTCCCGGTCCCGGTATTCCGGGACCGGGCAACTATTTCTCCCGCGCCTCCCCTTTTGGGCAGGCAGCATCAGCGAAAAGGGGCGGCGTAGGACTATTGACATTTTCCGTCAGGCGGTTGACAATCGACTCCACGCAGTAAAATATTTTCCTCCGGAGTCGGCCGACTTAAGCGGGGCCGAGGGCGGGGATTTGACAGTTTTTACAGCCGCTGGAAATTGGACGGGAACCCCTTCGATAGAGCGGGGAACCAAGAAGACCTTGAAGGCATGACCATGGCGAAAAAACGCGACTATTATCAGGTACTCGGGGTGGAAAAGAACGCCACCCAGGACGATATCAAAAAAGCCTACCGCAAGCTGGCCATGAAGTATCACCCCGACCGCAATCCCGGCGATAAACTCGCCGAGGAGCGTTTCAAGGAGGCGGCGGAAGCGTACGAGGTACTCCACGACGAGGAAAAACGGAAGCGCTACGACCTGCACGGCCACGAAGGCCTCTCCGGCATGGGCGGGGGGCAAGGCGCGCCGAACTTCTCTTCATTCGAAGACATTTTCAGCCATTTCGCCGACATTTTCGGCGGCGGCGGCGGCGGACAGGGCGGTTCCATTTTCGAGGGCGTTTTCGGCGGCGGCAATTTCGGCCAGGGCGTGCGCGCCGGCGCCAGCCTGAAGTGCCGGGTCAACATCACTTTCGAGGAATCGGCGGCCGGGACCACCAAAACTATCGAACTCCGCCGCAACGAAATCTGTTCGGCCTGCAGCGGCCTCGGCTCCGCCCCCGGGTCGAAACCCCGCACCTGCGCGACCTGCGGGGGACGCGGCCAGGTTTACCGCAACCAAGGCTTTTTCTCCGTCGCCCAAACTTGCCCGACCTGCCACGGCAAGGGCGTTTTTATCGACAAACCCTGCAATCTGTGCAAAGGGAGCGGCCGCGAGTCGAAGGTGGTGCGGATAAAAGTAACCATCCCCGCCGGTATCGAGGACGGAACGCGCCTGCGCATCCCTGACGAAGGGGAACCGTCCGACTCCGGTGGACCGAGAGGCGACCTGTACTGCTACATTTTCGTCGCCGAACACGATTTCTTCAACCGGCAGGGCGACGACGTGGTCTGTCAAATTCCCATCACTTTTTCCCAAGCGGCTCTGGGGACGGAACTGGAAGTCCCGACCCTCAAGAACAAGGCCAGGGTGAAAATCCCCGCCGGCACCCAAAGCGGCCAGGTGTTCCGCCTCCGGGGCCTCGGTTTTAAGCGGCTCCGCGATAAAACCGAAGGCGACCAAATCGTCCAGGTGATTGTCGAGACTCCGAAGAAGCTCACCCCCCGGCAGGAGGAATTGTTCCGGGAAATGGCGACTTTGGAGGAGACGTACGTGTCGCCGCAGCGCAAGGGCTTCATGGATCGCTGGAAAGATTATTTCTCGGATTCGAAATGAGGGCGTAGTTAAGACGGTTCCCAATCGCGGAGGTGAAGCGATGCATGCAATAAAGCGAAGTCATTCCGGAAGAAGGCGGCGGCTTAATACTTGTTATATCATTAGCGTAACGAAGAAGAGGCAGGAAGGTGCGGCGCAGCCAGGAGACGAGTCGATGCTGGACGAATTTCGGAAAATGAACGGAGGTTCGGCCGCTTCCCGGGAAAACGCCGCCGGAGCCGAGGCGGCTGGAAACGACAAGGCGGCGGAAAACTCGGCGGCCCCGGCTGAGGCGACACCCGAGTTGCTGGCGGAAGTCCGGGCCGAGCGCGATTCATACCTCGATTTGGCGCGGCGGGAAAGGGCCGACTTCGACAATTACCGCAAGCGCATGGAACGGGAAATGCGCCAGTTGAAACGGGAGAGCCTGGCCAATTTCCTGAAAGACTTCTTCGGTCCCCTCGACGACCTCGACCGGGTGCTCCAGGAAAGCGTGAAAACCCACTCCTTCGAAGCGCTGGCGACCGGGGTGCGGATTATGGAGGAGAATTTCTGGCGGACCCTCGCCAAAGCCGGCGTGAAAAAAATCGACGCCCTCGGGAAACCGTTCGACCCCAACCTGCACGAGGCGATGGTGACCATGCCGTCTACCGATTATCCCCCCGGGACAGTCATGGAAGTTTACGATCACGGCTACAAGCTGGACGAGCATGTCCTCCGTCCGGCGCGGGTGGTGGTAAGCCGCGCGGCCGAGGGGTAAACTGCTTCTTACCCACTCCCTCGCACACCTCCTGAGAACGTCATCCCGGCGTCTTTACTTCGAACCGGGGTGTAAACGACGGCGTGCCGGGACCCAGTGGGATAATCGGCATCCGTAATTTTGCCATAATGTGGCAGGTTTTTGATTTTCCTAATTCGCCATTCGGCGGTTGAATGGTGATTCTGCAAAATTGTACGAAAGGGTAACGGGGATGCCTACCTACGAATACGAATGCGAAGGCTGCGGCCACACCTTCGAGGAATTCCAGTCCATGTCCGCCGCGACGCTCAAGAATTGTCCGAAATGCCGGCAGGACAAGCTGCAACGCCTCATCGGCGCCGGCGCCGGAATCATCTTCAAAGGGAGCGGCTTCTACGAAACAGACTACAAACGGAAGGAGCAGGCGAAACCGGCGGCGGAAAAACCCTCCTCCTCCGCATCTTCCGATGCTGCTGCAACCGCTTCTGCCGGCTCCCCATCTTCGCCCGCGAAGGATTCCGGTTCCTCTTCGTCCGGCGGCGCCGCTGCCTCCACTGGCGAGGCGAAGCCGGCGAAGGCGTCCTAAAATGCTGCTAAAAAGCATATCGGAAGCGGCCGAAGCGTATGACGTGGTGGTTGTCGGCGGCGGCCTGGGAGGCATGACGGCGGCGAAACGGCTGGCGGATTCGGGGCGGACAGTCCTTTTGGTGGAAAGTTATTCCCGCCTGGGCGGTTACGCGACCTGGTTCAAAAGAAAGGGCCACGTGTTCGACGTGGCCCTGCATGCGTTTCCGGCCGGCATGGCGAAGACGCTCCGGAAATACTGGAGTCGGGAACTGGGGGAAAGGGTGATGCCGCTCCGGCGCATCCGCTTCGACAACCCCGAGTTTTCCTTTACCACCACCTTCGAGGCGAACGATTTCCAGCGGCTCCTGCGGGAAAAGTTCCAAATCCCCGACACGCAGAGCGAAGCCTTTTTCCGGGCCTGCCGCGATATGGAATACCACCAGGGCGTCGGCGAGACGACCCGCGAATTCTTCGAGCGGCATTTCCCCGGGCGGCTGGACGTGATGCGGGTTTTGCTGGAGACGGTCACCTACGCCACCGGCGCGAACCTGGACGACCCGGCCATGGTCTACGCCATCGTCTTTTCGAACTTCTCCCAAAAAGGCACCCACACCTTTCGGGGCGGCACGGATTTTCTTCTTGAAGAAATGCAGCGGCTGCTCCTTCAGTCCGGCGTGGACATCCTGCTCAAAACCAAGGTCGACGCCATCGAGGTCGAGGGCGGCAAGGTGTCGGGAGTGGCGGTCGGGGGGTTCAATATCGCGGCGCGGGCGGTGGTGTCGAACGCCAACCTGAAGGCGACCTGTTTACAGCTGGTCGACATGGAACGGATTTACCCCCCCTTCGCCGCCGAAGTGCGGGAGGTTCCGCTGAGCGTTTCGGTGGCGCAGGTATACATGGGCCTGCGGCCGGGGGAAACAATTCCGGAAGTGGCGGACATTCTTTTTTCCTCCGGCGAGCCGCAATACAACGCGCCGGCGCTTCGCGCCTATCCTCCCCGCAGCATCAGCTATTCCTTCTATTATCCCCGGCAGATTCGCCCCGAATACAACGGCACGGAGATTGTCGCCTCGATGTGCGCGGACTACGCCGACTGGGAAAATTTGCCCCCCGAGGAATACGCCAGGAAAAAGGCGCGCCTCGCCGAGGCGGTTCTCGGCGATCTGGCGCGGCACCTGCCCGGAATCAGGGAAAAGCTCGATCATATCGAAGTGGCGACGCCGCTTACCCTGGAACGCTTCACCGGGCATTGGCGCGGCGCCAGCTTCGGCACCAAGTTCCCGGGCTATCTTGCGGCGGAGCGCCTTCCCTCGATAATAGAAGGGTTGTACCATTGCGGCTCCCAGGGGATCCTCATGTCGGGGTGGCTGGGGTCGGCGAACTGTGGTGCTTTGGCGGCGGGTAAGGTCGACGCTTTTTTGGGGTGAATATTTTAGGGAGAAAATCATGCTGACGAGAGAAGAGGATATTCGCGACGCAGCGGTGAAAAAAGCCGCGGAGGAAGTGATGCTGGCGGTCAGGACCAGCCCGAAGACGCGGGGACGCGACTACATGTCGATCCTGCTCGTGGACGGTCCAGAGAAGGAAAAGCTCGCCGCCAAGATGGAGGAAGTGAACGAAAAGTCCGGCGGCAAGCGTCCTACTTTCAACCGCGACGCCGGCGGAGTGCGCCTGGCTTCGGCGGTGCTCCTGATCGGCATGAAGGCGCCAGCCTACGGTTTGGACTGCGGCTGGTGCGGGTATCCGGCCTGCGAGGATAAGAACCGGGGCAACGCGAAAGCTCCCTGCGCCTTCGGCGCCATTGATTTGGGGATTGGCTCCGGGGTCGCCGCCGCCTTGCTGGCGAACAAGCATATCGACAACCGGATGATGTTTTCGATCGGCTACACGGTCCTGGAGCTGGGCTGGTTAGGGAAGGACGTCACGCTGGCGCTCGGTTTCCCCCTGAGCGTGTCCGGCAAGAATCCGCTGTTCGATCGGAAATAATCTTCACCAAGGAGGCGTCATGACCTTCGACTTCTACGACCAAACCGCCGTCGTCACCGGCGGCACCCGCGGCATCGGCCGCGCCACGGCGGAAGCCCTCCTCGCCGCCGGCGCCGACGTCATCTGCCTCTACTCCCACGACGAAACCGCCGCCCAGGAAATGCGGGACGCCCACGAAAACTCCTCCGGCCTCCGCCTGGAAAAGCTCGATGTCGCCAACCCCGAAGAAGTAAAATCCTTCTGGCGTAAACTCGAAGGCGAAGACCTCCACCCGGAAATCCTCGTCAACAACGCCGGCATCCGGAAAGACGCCGTCGTCGCCATGCTGCCCGAGGAGGACTGGCAACGCGTCCTCGACGTTAACCTCACCGGAACCTATCTCATGGCCAAATACGCCGTGCAAAACATGAGCGGCCGCCGTTACGGGAGAATCGTCAACATCACCAGCCCCTCAGGTAAAATCGGCTTCGAGGGCCAAGCCAACTACGCCGCTTCCAAAGCCGGCATGGTCGCCCTCTCGAAAAGCCTCGCCAAGGAGGTCGCCCGCCGCAACATCACCGTCAACTGCGTCTCCCCCGGCTTCATCGACACCGACTTCATCCGCGACCTCCCCGAAGAACAAGCCAAACGCTACCAGCAAATGGTGCCGCTCCGGCGTTTCGGCAAAGCCCGGGAAGTCGCCGACGCCATCCTCTTCCTCGCCTCGAAGGAAGCCGCCTACATCACCGGCGCCGTCCTGGAAGTCACTGGGGGCCTGTGATGGAATACGACCTCGCCGCCGCCATCCCGCACCGGCCGCCCTTCCTGTTCCTGGACGAAATCCTCGAACTGACCGCCGCCGGCATCCGCGCCGTCTACACCCCCCGCCCCGATTCACCGCTGTGGCGGGAGGTCTATGCGGGACATTATCCGGGGCAACCGCTCACCCCCGGCGTCCTCATCTGCGAGATGGTCCTGCAGGCGGCGGCGGTGCTGGCCTACGAAACAGCCAAGACGGAAAAGCTCGCCGGCGTCCCGGTCGTCACCAGGCTGCAAAATGTCAAGTTCAAAAAAATGCTCCCCCCGGACCGGCAAGTGGAAATCCGCGCCAGCCTCCAGGAACGCCTCGCCAACGCCTTCTTCATGAAAGGCGAAGTTCGAAGCGGCGGAAGCGTCATCGCCCAACTCGAATTCGCCGTAGCCTTCGCTTCGCCGGAAACCTCGCCGCAAGCGGCCGCTCCCGACCCGGCGGAATAGGCGACGAAAATGCAACGTGACCTTCAGGCCGTACTCGAAAAAACCTTCGGCTTCCCGGCTTTCCGACCCCACCAGCAGGAGATTGTCGAGAGCATCCTGGCGGGACAGGATGTCTTCGCCGTCATGCCGACGGGCGGCGGAAAATCCCTTTGCTACCAGCTCCCGGCCAGCATCTCCCCGGGACTCACCCTGGTCGTCTCCCCCCTCATTTCCCTGATGAAGGACCAGGTCGACGCCGCCAATGCGAACGGCATCGGCGCCGCCAGCCTCAACTCGAGCATCACGGAAACGGAACGCCGCGACATCAACAGCCGCCTGCGCACCGGCGACATCAAACTCCTCTACATTTCGCCGGAACGCTTCAATTCCCCCGGCTTTCTCGAATACCTCCGCACCTTTTCCCTGGCTTTTTTCGTGGTCGACGAAGCGCATTGCATTTCAGCCTGGGGCCACGATTTCCGGCCCGACTACCTTTCCCTTTCGGCGATGAAACGCGAGTTCCCCAAAATTCCCGTCGCCGCCTTCACCGCCACCGCCACGCCCCGCGTCGCCGATGACATCCTCGCCCGCCTCGGCCTCGAGAACGCCCACCTGACCCGCGCCTCCTTCAACCGGGCCAACCTGGTCTACCACGTCATGGCCAAGGACAACCCCGATCAGCAACTCCTGACCTTCCTGAAAAATCGCCCCGACGAACCGGGAATCGTCTACCGCACCACCCGGAAAACGGTCGAAGCCACCGCCCTCCTGCTAAGGAAAAACGGCATCCATGCCCTTCCCTACCACGCCGGCCTCTCCGACGCGGAGCGGAACCAGGCCCAGGAAGACTTTCGCTACGACCGCTGCCAAGTGGTCGTCGCCACCATCGCCTTCGGGATGGGCATCGACAAACCCAACGTCCGCTTCGTGGTACACGGGGATCTGCCGAAAAACATCGAAGGATATTATCAGGAAACGGGCCGGGCCGGCCGGGACGGCGAGGCAGCGACCTGCCTCCTCCTCCATAGTCCCGGCGATATCGCGCAACTCCACCGCTTCAGCACCGGCATCGCCGACCCGGTCGCCCGCGAAGCGGCGACGGAACAACTCCGGGGCATGGCCGCCTTCGCCCGTTCGGAACATTGCCGGCGCGCGGAACTCCTGGCCTATTTCGGGGAAATATATCCGGAGAAGAACTGCGGCGGCTGCGACATTTGCCTCGGCGTGGCGGAACGGGAGGACGCGACCGTCGCCGCCCAGAAGGCGCTGTCCGCGATGGTGCGGACCGGCAACCGCTTCGGCGCAGTCTACCTCACTGACATCCTGGTCGGCGCCGACTCGGACAAAATCCGCCAAAACGGCCACCACCGCCTGCCGACCTTCGGGGTGGGAAGGGACATGCCGAGGCAGTATTGGCGCCGGGTCATCGAGGCGGCGGTGGCGAAGGGTTTGGCGGAAGTCGACGATAGCCAGTATCCGACCCCACGGATTACCGACAAGGGCTGGGAGGTCCTGAAAGGAATCAGCCGCTTCGAAATGTTGAAAAGCGCCGCCGGCGAAGGGAAAGCGGCGGGAGGCGGCCGGACAGCGGCGGGTTACGGAAACGGTGGCAATGCGAAAGGCAGCCGGACGGCGGCGGCGGCAGAATCGGAGTCGGACGTTTGCCAGGACCTGTTCCAGCTGCTCCGCAAGGAACGGCTGAAAATGGCGAACGAGCGGGGCGTGCCGCCTTACGTGATTTTCGCGGACCGGTCGCTCCGCGACATGGCGCGTTTCTTCCCCATTACCGATGCGGAAATGCTGTTGGTGCACGGGGTGGGAGCGCATAAATTGTCGAGCTACGGAGAACAATATCTGCGCTTGATCCGTAATTATGTGGACAGCCATCCGGGGCTACGCAGCAGCTCCCCCGAACCGGCCAGGAGATCCAAGGAAAGTACGCTTCAGCTTGGGGAGACTTCGGTGGGCGCACCGGCCCCGGCCGCGAGAACGTCCCTCAAGAAGGTGGTCGAAAGTCAGACCGGCCTGGAGGCGGCGAGTTCGGAGGCGGTGACGGGGGAACTTTTGGCGCAAGGCTGGACGGTGGAGGAAGCGGCGGCGGAGCGCGGGCTGCGCCCGGAGACGATAGTCACCCATATGGAACGCTTGTCGGAAAACGGGACCAAGTTCCCGGCGGAGAAACTGCTGCCGGCGGAGAAGCTGGAGCTGCTGCGGCGGCTCTTCAAGGAGAGCGGGGGAAAATTGTTGAAGCCGGTGGTGGAAGCGTCGGGCGGCCGCTTGAGTTATCTTGAAGCAAGACTAGGGCGGGTTCTCCTGTGGGATGAGTTGTCTTGACTACCTGCAATCATTACAGAATCCGTGTCCGCGAACGATGTAATCCGGCGGGATCGATATGGTGGATTTTTCGAGATAACCGAACAAACGCCTCCCGGCCCACCCATACTTTCACGAGAATCGAGTGGCGGCAGGCTCGACTCTTTCGAAATGTCTACCAATATTGTACATAAATACGGGTTATTTTTACTAGCCTTGCAAGCCGCTGTTAGGTAAACTATACGGCCGCTGCGACCGGGCAGCAGTTTTACGTTGCGGGAATGGCGGAATGGCAGACGCGCAAGATTTAGGATCTTGTGGTTAACACCGTGGGGGTTCGAGTCCCCCTTCCCGCACCAGGGTTGCCTTGCTGTAACATATTTATTTCATAAGGGGTTACAATATTACTCACCAGCCCCACATCTTGCCGTTTCGTTGAGATTTCGTTCTAACCGCCGACAGGGCGTTTCTCGCCGCGAAGGATTTTACCAAGATTGAATTGATTCGTTGAAGCACATCATTTACCCGCCTCCCCCCGCCCCTGTTTCACCATCCCTTCCAAAATCCGCGCATACGCCGCATACGCCTCGTCCCCGAATAAAACCATCCGCACCAATTCCGGAAGTTCGTTTGTTTCCAGGAACTCCGCGATTTCCTTCAGTGCCACTAGGGCCGCCGCTTCCAAAGGATACCCGTAAACCCCGGTCGAGATGCTGGGGAACGCCACTGTCTTGCAGTCGTGCTCCCGGGCAAGGCTCAATGCCGTCCGGTAACAGGACGCGAGCATTCCCGCCTCACCCGCCCCGCCTCCGCGCCAAACCGGGCCCACCGTGTGCAAAACAAAACGCGCCTGCAAATTCCCCGCCCCGGTCAGTACCGTCTGCCCGGTAGAACAATGCCCAATCAACCGGCACTCCTGCATGATACGCGGCCCGCCCCGGCGGTGAATCGCCCCGTCCACCCCGCCACCTCCCGCCAAGGCGCTGTTCGCCGCATTGACTATCGCGTCGACCTCCTGCGAAGTGATGTCGCCTTCCACCAATTCCAATATCCCCCTGCCAAAATAAACTCGCATAACTTTCCTCCAAAAAACCTTTGCTCAATCGGCTAGGAAAACTATGATATTATTTTCGGCGAAAGTTGAAGCCAGACCGGAGGATTCACTCATGTCCGACCGCAAAAAGATTTTACATATCGCTTCGCACGATCACAACTGGGAACTCTTCGCCCGCATCGCCGCCTTGGCGGCAGCCCTGCGCGAGTACGGCTTCACCTCCACCATCCTCGCCCCCGAGCACTCCCACGGCTGGGACCTGGCCGAAGCTTCCGGCGTCGAAACAACCCCTTTCCTCCTGGAAAAGAGCCTCAATCCCCTGCGCTGGAAAGCCCTCGCCGACTCCGTCAACGCTTCCGGAGCCGGCATCGTCCACGTCCACGACCCAGCCGCAGCAGCCATGCTTGGCTACGCCGGATGGTTCCTGAAAGACGTCAAAATCGTCACCACCCGTTATGGCCTGGATGGAGCGCCGGCCTCCGGGGAATCCGGGCGCGGAGTCGCGGCGGTCATCTGCCCTTCCGCCGCGGTGGCGGACCTGTTCGGCGCCAAAAATTCCGCCTCGGCCGGTAAGGTCCAGATCGCCTATGCCGGCGTAAACATCGCGGCGGCCGACCGCGCGGTGGAAGATCGGGACAGCATCAGAACCGGGTTTCATGATAATTATTGTCCCGACAAGGAAAAACCCCTTTTTATCGTGAACATCGCCTCGATGGACGCGAACGGCGGGCAACTGGAACTCCTGGAAGTCTGGCAAGAGGTCATGGCGGCCCGCAACCAATGCCACCTGTTCCTGATGGGCGAGGGCGAGGTACGCGGGGAAATCGAACGCCAGCGGAAAATCATGGCCCTGGAAAAGGACGTCACCATCCTTGAACCAGACCGCGCCTATCTCCGCCTGCTGGCGGCGGCGGACCTGTTTGTCGATTTGTCCAAAAGGGATGGGGCGGGGTTTATGGCCGAAGCGGCACTGGCGGCGGGACGAGGAGTGTTGCTTCGGAAAAGCGGCTGTTATCCGGAACTGATCGAAGAGGGGAAAAGCGGTATTCTGCTGGGGGATGAAGGCAATTTACTGGAAACGCTCCTCGAGGCGATAAAAAACCGCTCCCAACGGGAACAGCTGGGGAAGGCGGGCCGGGAACGGGCGCGGAAGCTTTTCGACATGAATGTCGTGGCGGGAAAGATTGCCGGGGTTTATGCGGGGCTGTGAAGGCGACTTTTTGAGAAAGTCGGGCAAACCGCCGCTCGGTTTCCCCGGAAAGTCCACGTGAATGGCCTTTACATTTCGTTCCACTGCCCCGCCTCGAAGGCCGCCCTCACTATCGCCCCGATCTTCGCCTCCGCCTCCTCGTACTCCACCTGCAAATAGCATTCGCCAATCCGGCCCAGGGCCGCCTTCACCGGCGCGGGTAAATCCTCCCCCTCCAATCGCGCCAGCAAGCGGTCTATCGCCCCGGTGTCCGTGTCCGCGAAGGCCCGCCCCAAGGCCTGGAAATCGGCAATCACCCCCTCCGGCAAGCCCACCGCGAACGCCTCCGCAACCCTCGTCTCCGCCCCGCTCCGGCGCTCCGACCCGGCGTCGCGCCATGGGGGTGAATCCTGGCCCGGCGCCGCCGGCGCCGTCTTCGCCACTCCCGGCTTCTCCAGCGGCGGCGCCGTCTCCTGCCCCAGGTATACCGCCGCCGATTCCAGGGTCTGCTGCAAATTTCCCAGGAAAATCCCGGTCTTTTCCTGCACAAAGGCCATGTTCCCGCCCCGGCCTGCCGCCTCCAGCAGCGCCGCCTGTTCCGCCAGCTCCACCGCGCCCACCGTCGCGCAAGCGCTCTTCATGGCGTGGACTTGAACGGTGTAGCTTTTCAAATTCAGCTTCTCCAAGCTATCCGTTATCGCCTTCGTCCCCTTCCGGCCGTCCCTCAGGAATACGTCCAGGATGCGGCGGTATATCTCCATATGGCCGCCGGTGCGCTCCAGCCCCACCGCAACGTCCACGCCGACAATCAAGCCCGCCTCGCGCATTATCGCCTCGGAAATACGCATCACCGTGCTTCCGGGCTTGAGCGGACGGGACTGTTTGGCGGCGGGAATCCACTTCGCGAGCATGGCGTTCAACTTGCCCGTTTCGATGGGCTTGGGGAGAAAGTCGTCGAAGCCGTTGGCCAGGAACATTTCCCGCATGCCTAAAACGGCATTGGCGGTAAGGGCGATAATCGGGAGTTTGCGGTATTTTTCGTCCGGCAGGGCCCGGATGCGTTTCGTCGCCTCCATGCCGTCGATTCCCGGCATCATGTGATCCATGAAGACCAGGTCGTAGTCTATGGCCGCGACCTTGTCGATAGCCTCCTGGCCGCTATGGGCGAAGTCGGTTTTCGTTTCGTAACGCAGCAACAAACCTTCGGTGACAATCAGGTTGGTTTGGAAATCGTCCACCACCAGAATGCGGGCGCCAGGCGCGACAAAGCGGGCGCTGGAGGGGGCGGTTTGCTCCTCGTAGCCGCCGAGTTCCGGCATATTGTTGAGGAAGTTCGCCAGCGGCAGCGAATAGACGGGCAGGATGAGCTGCTGGATGTTGCGGTCGTTCGTCATGGCCGCGGTGTCGTCGGTGAGAATGGCGACCATGGCCCCTTTGGCGGACTTATCTATGTGGGGGCGAAGCAGGGCGAGTTTTTCGCCGGGGAGGACGATGTGGGTGTAAGTGCGGGAGGCGAGGCTGTCGGCGAAAGCGTCGGGACTGGCGACCTGCAGGTGTTCGACTTTGAGATCCTCGAAAATATAACCGAGAGCAAGGGAGAACAGGTGGCGATCCTCAAAACAGAGGACGCGCTTCTTTTCCGTGTCTTCCACGCGGGCGAAGGGCGCCGGGCCGCCGGCGAGCTGGGGGATGACGACGGTGAAGGTGGAACCACGGCCGTACTGGCTGGAGACGTTGATGGAACCGTTCATGAGCTGGGCCAGGTTTTTGCTGATGGTTAGGCCGAGGCCGGTGCCTTCAATACCCATGTTGACGGTATGGTCGATGCGGACGAAATCGCCGAAGAGGCGGCTGAGGTCCTCTTCCTTGATGCCGATGCCGGTGTCTTCGACGGCGAATTTGAGGGAGAAGGCGCCGCTCCCCGCCTGGTTGTCGGGCGGAGGCAAGGCGTGGACGGTGAAATTCACGAAGCCGCCGTGGGTGTATTTGGCCGCGTTCGAAAGCAGGTTCAGGAGGATTTCCCTGATGCGGACGATGTCGCCGACGATGAGCGCGGGAATGTTGGCGTCGACCTGCACGAAGAATTGGACGGATTTTTCCCTGAACCGGATGCGGATGATGTTCACCAGGTCGTTCACGAGCGAGGCGAGGAGATAGGGCGTCGGTTCGATTTCCAGCTGCCCGGATTCCATTTTGGAGAAGTCGAGGATGTCGTTGATGATGGAGAGGAGGTTGCCGCCGGCCTGCTTGATATTCTTGGCGTAGGAGCGGTTTTTGGCCGAGAGTTCGTGTTCGCTTTGCATGAGGAGTTCGGACATGCCGACGATGGCGTTCAAGGGGGTGCGGATTTCGTGCGAGATGCGGGCGAGGAAGGAGTTTTTCGAACGGTTTCTCTCGTCGGCGGCGTCGCGGGCGAGGAAGAGGCGGATAAGGAAGATGCAGAGGACGGACATGAGGACCAGGGCAAGGGCGCAGATGATGGGGATCATGCGGTTGGCGTCGCGATAATAATTGTGCAGGGGGGAGACAATCCCGAGGCGCCAACCGTTGATGAGATTGCCGAAGAAGCCGACCGAGGGGACGCCCCGGTCGTCGATGAACTCGACCATCCTGTGGGCGGGATCGCTATTCTGCAGGAGGTCGAAGACCGGCATGAAGCCGGGGATGTCGCGGATGTCCCGGCCGATCAGTTTTTGATTGGGATAGGCGGCGAGGCGGTAATTGGCGTCGATGAATATTCCGGAGCCGCCGGCGAGCTTGAGGGTCTGGACTTCGGTGAGGATGGCGCTCATCACGAAATCGATGGAGATGACGCCGCGGAATTTCCCGTCCCGATCGCTGATGGTTATGGACATGGAGCCGACGATGTCGCCGGTGCGGAAATCGGCATAGGGTTCGGTGTGGTGGATTTCCCCATGCTCGGCGACGGCGCCGGAATACCATGGCTGGGTGGGCGGAAGGTAGTCCTTTCCCGGGTCCCAGCCGACCCCGTTCACGAAGGTCCCGTCGATTTGCCCGTAGAGGGCGAGGAAGGAGGGGCCGACATTTTTCTGGCTGGTGAAATTTGCCACCCAGAGGGTCATGAGCCGGGCGAGTTCCTCATTGCCGGCGCCCTGGTTCACGGCTTCGGTGACGGCGGTGGCGGCGTCCAGGAGGGCGTTTTGCTTCTGGGCAATCAGGTTTTGCATGCGGTTTTGCGAGAGGGCGATGGCGCTTTCGGCGTAAAGATCCATTTGCCGGCGCATGATATGGGCGACGTAGAGGCAGCACACCAACGCCATGGCGACGAAGGCGGCACAGACGAAGAGGAGTTGCTGGTAATTCGCCTTTATGACTTGCCAGTATTCTTTCCGGTATTTCACGCTTCGCTTCCTTGCACCCGCGACGCCTGTTCGAATTCACCCGCCACCGCCTGGAATACCTCGACCAGCTTGGGGTCGAAGTGACTGCCGCCGCTTTGGCCGATAATCAACGCCGCCTCCTGGTGGCTTATGGCCGGCTTGTAGGGGCGCGGGCTAATCAGGGCGTCGTAGACGTCCGCCACCGCCATCAACCGGCCCTGAAGTGGTATGTCGGCGCCGGCGAGACCGCCGGGGTAGCCGGTTCCGTCCCAGCGCTCGTGAGGGCGGAGAGCCATAACGGTGGCGTGTTCGATGAATTTGCTTTCGCTGGTGCCGGTTTCGATTTTGGCGAGGATTTTGGCGCCGAGATCGGTATGGCGTTTCATTTCGGAGAATTCCTCCGGAGTGAGTTTGCCCGGCTTCAGCAGTATTTGGTCCCGTATCGCCACCTTGCCGATGTCGTGAAGTTGCGACGACAGGACCACCAAATCGAAATCCCAACCGGCCATTTCCCGGACGTATTCATTGCGCCGGCGGAGTTCGTCGAGAAGGATCCGCACATAGCTGCGGGTGCGGTCGATATGCCCGCCGGTGACGTCGTCGCGATATTCGACCACCTCGGCGAGGATTTCGAAAAGCACCTGTTGCAGTTCGACGATGGTGCGGGTTTTGTCCTCGACCATGCATTGCAGATTGTCGTTGTAATGTTGCAATTGGCGTTTCTGTTCTTCGACCAGGAGATGCAGTTCGATGCGTTTCAGCAGGAGGGGCTTTGAGAACGGTTTGGTGATATAGTCAATCGCCCCCAAGGACAGGCCTTCCAGTTCCGAACCGGGGTCGGTCATGGCGGTGAGGAAAATCACCGGAATGTCCGCCGTATCCGGATTCGCCTTGAGTATTTTTATGACCCCGTAGCCGTCCATTTCCGGCATTTCCACGTCGAGGAGAATCAAATCCGGCCGGGCGCGGGCCATGAGTTTGAACATTTTATGCCCGGAAGTGGCGGGCAGGACGTCATAATTATCGGTCAGGGCGTTTTTACCAGCCATTAAATTGGTGAGGTTGTCGTCCACCACCATGATTTTTTTTCGGGCCGACATCATGGTCGCCTTTCCCGTGGCTGTTTATGAAATGGCGGTATGTTCGCTTTTCTAAAAAAAGTGGAGCGCAAAAGATGGCCAGGAAATCCGAGACATATACTATACTGATAGCGGTATATTTTCAAGCAATCGCATTCGCCATCTCGTAAAAATAGGATCTCTTCAAACTGGAGCAGTTACCATGGTTAACGCCTCGGACCGAAAACCCCTTGTCCTGCGTCCCGCCGAACCGGCCGACGCCCGAGCCATCGCCGAATTCATCGCCTTTGCCGAAGAGGAAATGCTGCCCTTCTACACCGGCACCGACGATCCGCAAAAATCCCTCGAGGTATTGACCGACTTTGTTCAGTCGCCGGTATTGAACCGTTTCAGTATCGCCAATCATATCGTCGCCGACCTGGGCGGCACGGTGGTGGGATCGATCCTCGCCTTTCCCTCCGACCAGCAGCCGGTTTTGGACCAGACGCTGCTCGAGTTCATCAACCGGCACGGACACAATCTCCAGCAACTGTTCTTCGAAGGCATTCCGGGAACATACTACCTGTGCACGGTGGGGGTGTCGCCGCATTACCGCGGCCGGGGCTTGGGCCGGAAATTGATGGATGCGGCATTGAAAAGGGGACGACAGCTGGGCTTTCGGCAGGCAAGCCTGCTGGTCTCCCGTAAAAAGCCCAAAGCCAAGGCGCTATACCAGCGGGTCGGCTTCAAGGTCAGCGAGGAAGTGCGGATCGGCCCCTTCATTTATCACCGGATGATTATCGATATGGAATAGTACCACAATGCGATGCTTGGCGGTTGCGGCTCCGGCACAGGTCGCTCTGTAGGATAATACGCAAAAGAACGGCCGGGCATAACCCGGCCGTCCCGTGCTATCATTCTCTAGCCCACCGAAATCATTGATATGCGCTGTAGGTAATCGGTTCGATGCCGGTGATGGTGGATTGAATCGGCTCGGCTGTAGTTGTGGTGCCGTAGCTGCCGGTATCGTAGGTGGTGGTCGTGGTGGTCGGATAATCCCCGACCGTCGCCGTGCCGCTGCCGCCGAACATGCTGGTCTGGGCGGGGTCGATAAGAATGTCAACCCGGCGGTTCAGGCGTTTCGAGGCGCGGTCGGTGTTCGGCGCCACCGGCTTCAAATCGCCCCAGCCGGTCGGGTACATGAGTTGCGGGGGATATCCGGCTTTGCGGAGTTCATCCACCACCGCCTTGGCGCGAAGGAGCGACAGATGCAGGTTGTCGTTAATCCCCTTGGAACGCAGGGCGGGATTCTTAATCGGGTCGTTGTCGGTATAACCGACCACCATCAAGGGCAGGTTCTCGCCGGCGAGGATTTCCGCCATGCGCCTTACCGCCGAGCGGGCGTGATTGTTTAATTCATACTTGCCGGAGTCGAAGAAGAAGTCGCCGGGAAGCTCCAGCCGGTTCCCCACCACCACTCCGCCGAACTGTTGCGCCAAAGCCGACAACTGTTGGGCGATGCGTTCGGGTAAGGCGTGCGCGGCAGGGGGCATGACCGGCGGCTGCACTGCGGCGACGGCCTGGTTGGTGTAGCGGGCCGCCTGCATGGCATTGGTGGCGAGTTCGCGCAGGCGGGGGATTTCCCCTTCGTAGACGCCGATTTTACGGTTCGCGGCCTCAAGCTCCAGGTTGACCCTTTCCACCCGGCCGTTCGCCTCGGACACCGTTACCTGGTTGTTCCTGGCGTCGTTTTCGTATTGAATCAACAATTGTTTCAACCGGGCGTTTTCGTCTTCCACATAATAGGCGTATTCGTCTTCCTGACGCTGACAGCCGCTGAGAAATGCCGCCGTCGCCGCCACCAGCAGAGTCGTAATGAATATCCTTGACCGCATGGATTCACTCCCTTGAAGAAATTGGCGCCCCGGTCCGGCGGCCGAGGGTCAGGGCTACCTAGCCCCGCGGTCCACCCCGTGGCCGCCCCTCCGGCGCGATGCCTCCCCGGCATTGCCGTACAGGAATAACTTCCTCGCGCCGCGCCGTTCCTTTCAGGAATTTTAGCAATTTTTACTTTTTCCTCCAACCCCCTCCCCCCCCTCTTTTCCTGAAAGCGGGGTTTTGCCAGCCACTTTGGCCGAAAAACGGAGTAATTTTCGGTTAAAGTGGAGAAAAAAATGCGGAGGATATGCAAAAAATTGGACAGCGGTTTATGAAGCGCTTCGCCTCCCCCTCTTCCCATTGACCTGGTTTCGGAGCTGGTTTATAATACGCGAATCACTGCCTTCTGTGCCTCTCAGCGGGTGGAGTTGGTTGTTTATCGTTCTTTGGACTGGACCCTTATGTCGACCCCCCTGCAGAGTAGTCCCCAACGCACCGGAAACCTCGCCGAAGTCTTCCAAGTCGCCTTCCCCCTCATCATGTCGGCCGGTACCTTCGCCTTCAAACTCTTCACCGACCGCCTCATGCTCGCCTGGTATTCGGAAGACGGCATCGCCGCCGCCCTGTCCGCCGGCAACGTCGCCTTCATGATGGTTTCATTCTTCATGGGCGTCGCCAATTACGCCAATGCCTTCGTCGCCCAATACTCCGGCGCCGGACGCCACGACCGCACCGGCCTCGCCATCTGGCAGGCGGTACTCTTCAGCCTCGCCTCCGGCCTGCTCCTCGGTATCATCGCCTATCTCGGGTCGGGATTATTCTATAAACTCGGCCACGCCCACGCCCTGGCCGGGCTCGAGGAAGGATACTTCCTGGTCCTGAATTCCGGCGTCGTCTTCGCCCTCCTCAACTCCAGCCTGATGTGCTTCTGGACCGGGCGCAATCAGACCTGGACCGTCGTCGTCGTCGGCTTCGCCAGCATCATCCTGAACGTCGCCTTCAACTGGGCCCTCATCTTCGGAGCGGACGGCAGCCCCTACCTCGCCCACGGCCCCTGGCCACTACCCGCCCTCGGCGTCGCCCTAAACGCCTTCGCCCAATGGCTCGGGGCCCCCAGCCTCGGCGTGGTCGGGGCCGGCCTCGCCACCATCGGCACCGACGCCATCTCGGCCATCGCCTTCCTCGTCCTATTCCTGCGCAAAGACTACCGCCGCCAATTCGGCACCTGGCCGGAGCGCCTCTTCAACGGCAAACTCTTCTGGCGCATGCTCCGCTTCGGCTTCGGTAACGGCATGCAACTGTTCCTCGACATCGGCGCCTTCGCCGTATTCCTGATTCTCATGGCCCGCTACGGTATCGTCAACGGCGCCAATGTCGCCGCCGCCTCGGGGGTGGCGATCACCATGAACGGGGTGGCTTTCATCCCCATGCTGGGCATCGGCTCCGCCGCCTCCATCCTGGTCGGCCACGGCATCGGCGCCCGGGATATCCCCTTCGCCGAACGCGCCGTGAAGAACGCGCGCATCCTGATTATGGCCTACATGATAGGCATGAGCATCCTTTTCGAAATCTTTCCGCAATTCCTGGTCTCGATTTTTTCCCGCGAAGGCGCCATGACCCCGGCGACCGGACTGATGGCGGTGAACTTCGTCCGCTTCGCCGGCGTGTTTTGCGTATTCGACGGCATTTTCATCCTGTACGGCAACGCCATTCGCGGCGCCGGCGACACCAAATTCTCCATGTACGTCATGGCCTTCACCGGCTGGTTCCTGTTTGCCTTTCCCTGCCTCATCGCCTACCATTTCGGGGCGGACCAGTATACGCTTTGGGTCATCATCGTCCTGTATTGCCTGATTTCCGCGTTGATTTTCTACTGGCGTTACCGGCAGGGCAAATGGAAGGACATGCGGGTTATCGAAGACGCCAAGGCCTCCCAGCGGCGCGGCGCGGCGAGCGTGAGGTTGTCGACGCCGGTGGTAACCGAGGAGGCGGTCTTGAGTTTGCCGGGCGACGAAGTGGCGGACGGTAGGGAGGACGAGGAGGAGGAAAAGTAATTCATTCCGCCTGTTTCATCGAGCCGTTAACATATTATGTTGAAAAAATCGACGCCCTGTCATAATATAACGATTGTATAGCCACTGTCGACTATCACGTGCTGGGATAGTACTGGAAAACGTGGGAGCCGGCAGATGGCCGCGCGTACGCGCTTTCCTAAATTTAACATGAAACTGGACTTTTGCAAAATCACCATTCAAACCGCCGAATGGCGATTTTGTAAAATCAAAAACCCTTGAAATTCGGGCAAAAACGATTTTTACAAAGTGGCGATTGGCGGTTAAATCGCCACTTTGCAAAAGTTCAGATGAAACGGTTAAGTGCCACTTCTAGGATAAGTGCGTTATTTCGCCCGGTGCCTTATGACCAAGCCTACTTCCAGCATACTGCGCCGCATCCTCCTCGTCAGCCTGCTTCCCCTGGCCTGCATATTCATCGTCATCATACTCTTCGTCAGGCAAATCGCCTTCACCGACTCCGCCGCCGCCGCCAAAAGCCGCGCCCATACCGTCGAAGCGGCGCTCATCGGACAAATCGAGGCCACCATCGCCGGAGTGGGCGACACCCTCGAAGTCGCCGTGGAAAGCTACTCCATGCTGGCCGCCGACACCCCCCCTGCCCGCGAAAACGCCGGCCTGTTGCTGCGCCACCTCCTGGACAACAATCCGCTCATCCTCTCCGCCTGGTTTGTTTTCGAACCCGGAACTTTTCAGAAAGACAACAGGTTCGAACTTTCCCTGCTCCGCATCCACGACCAGGTCAGCCGCGTCGACGATCAATCCGACGAGGTTCTGAACGACTTCGCCAAGTCCCCCTGGTACAACCAGCCGCTTCTCACCGGCAAGCCCTTCTTTCTTCCCGCCGACCTTTACGATTACGGCGACGGCAGCGGCAAGCATTTCATCTGCACCCTCGCCTATCCGGTGAAGCGGGCGGGACGGGCGGTCGGGGTGGTAGGCATGGACATACTCTATGGCAAGCTGTTCAACCGGCTGACGGAAAAGTACAACCGGCTCAGCGACGACGACGAATACCTGAGGGCGGTTGGGTACCGGGCGGTCCTGGTCGACACGGCGGGAACCATCCTCTATTCCGCCGTCCCGACGGAAATCGGCCGCAACCTTCCCGACGCCGGCTACCTTCCGGACGTGTCTGAGAAAATCCGTAACGCCCTGCGCCATAACGCCACCCTGTCCTTTGAAGCGGTCTCCCCGTTCCTGAAACGGAAAAGCTCCATTTACATTTCCCCCCTCCAGGTCTTCGACTCCCCCACCGGGCTCTTCCTCATCAGCGGCATTCCCACCTCCCTGCTGTACAGCAAGGCCGAACGCTCGCAGCGCACCATCCTCCTGACCTGCCTGGGCGGCCTCGCCCTCATGGCCGCCAGCCTCTACCTCGCCGCCCGGCCCATCGTCAGGCCGATTGAAAAAATCACCCAGAAGGCGGACCGCATCGCCGGCGGTGACCTGGACATCACTTTCGACCACGACCTGAAGCGCCGCCCCTGCCACGAAGTCGACGTCCTCGAGGATTCCCTCCGCGAAATGCTGGTGCAGCTGAACCAGAACCACCAGTTGAAATTGTCCGCCATCTCCTCGGATTTCGAGCGCCGCCGCCTCGCCGAGGCGTCGGAATCGAAAGCCCGCTTCTTCGCCGGCATCGCCCACGAAATCCGCACCCCCATGAACGCCATCATCGGCATGTCGGAAGCGCTGTCCCAGGAAAATCTTGGCGACAAGGCCACGGACTACGTCAAGACCATCAAGACTTCCTCCCAGTCCCTTCTCATCATCGTGAACGACATTCTCGACTTTTCGAAACTGGAGTCGGGCAAACTTACCCTGGTCAAAACAAATTACCTGCTGCGCCCGCTCCTCGACAACGTGGCCTCTATCGCCCGTTTCCTGGCCAAGGCGAAAGGGCTGGAATTTGCCTACACCCTCAAGGGCGAGACCCCGGAATGCCTGTTCGGGGACGAAGTCCGCCTCCGGCAGATTCTCATGAACCTCCTGTCCAACTCCATAAAATTCACCCGCAAGGGGAAAGTCGGCCTGACCGTCACCACCAAGGGCGACAGCCTCATCTTCCAGGTTTCCGACAGCGGCATCGGCATCAAGAAGGACGATCTCCCGCACCTCTTCCAGCCCTACAGCCAGCTCGACTCCGACAAGAACCGCCACCTGGTGGGAACCGGCCTCGGGCTGTCCATCTGCAAAAACCTCGCCGAGCTGATGCGGGGGGACATTCACGTCGCCAGCGAATACGGCAAGGGGACGGTGTTCACGGTGCGGGTTCCCAAAGTGTTGGGCGACGCGACGCGAATCGAAGGATTGTTGGGGGAGGAAAAAATCCGCTACCATCCAGGCACCCGGGTTCTGGTGGTCGACGACAGCGAAGTCAACCTGTCGGTGGCGTCGAGCCTTTTGGCGTTGTCGGGGGTTAGTACCGATACGGTGACCTCGGGCCGCGAGGCTTTGCAGAACATCGCCGAGAAGGATTACGATTTGGTCTTTCTGGACCACCAGATGCCGGAAATGGACGGTTTGGAGACTGCGGCGGCGATTAGGGCGCTGGGGGGGAAGTATGCCAAATTGACCCTGGTGGCGGTTACGGCGAACAGCGGCGCCGGCCTCAGGGAAGTATTCATCAAGGCGGGGTTGAACGATTATTTGTCCAAGCCGGTCGAGAAGAAGAAATTGGCGTCGGTCCTGGCCAGGTGGATTCCGGCTGAGAAGAGGGTTGAACATGGTTGAGATTGAGGATCGCCCCAAAGAACACGAATCTGTTGCCGATACAAAGGCGCGAAACTCGAACAGCTTTCGCTTCTCAAACGATAGAATCATATTCTATGGCGCAACCATATTCCAAATATCAATCATGTCCTTGTAGGAGCGGCCTCGGGGACTTCGCGTCCCTTGGCTTGATGCTCTGTCTATCACCACCTGACGGATAGTTTGCTCTGCCAGGTTATTGGTGGGTTCTATTGTCGGGTCGATGATAAAAGTGAAGTATGGGTCGCGG
>JAVBQR010000007.1:0-31042 GCA_031548865.1 Planctomycetota bacterium | reverse complement strand
CACAGAGAACACAGAGGGCACAGAGAACCACAGCTACAAACGCAACTTCTTGCCCTATTTATTTAATTATGTTTTTGTGGTGGTGATTCTCTGTGTACTCTGTGGTTAACTTCGTTTTCACCATTTGCGGTTGTAATCAGGACAAATCGAAGGGGGACGGATGAGCGAATTAATGCAGGCGATTCTCGATTTGAACGCCATCGACCGGAAAATCGTCCGGGGGAAGCTGCGGCTGCAGGAAGTGACGCGGGAGGTGTCGGAACAGGAGAAGGTCGTCGAGGAAGCCCGCGATGCGGCCAGGAAGGTGGAGCAAACCATCAAGGACAAAGCCTTCAAGTCCGACCGGATCACTCTGGAGGTGCGCACCGCCGAGGCCGAAGTGGCGGAACAGGAGAAAAAACTCAAACACCTGAAGAACCAGCGCGAATTCCGCATCGTCACCGACCGCATCAAGGATTTGAAAATCCGCATCGACGAAAACGAGTCCGCCGTCCTCGCCGGCATGACTGAACTCGACAAACTCCGCGAACAAGTCGCCCTCTGCCACAACCGCATCGGCGAAGAGGATCTCAAATTGACCACCGTGCGGCAGAAGGCGCACGACGAGGTCGAAGCCATCAAAGCCAAACACGCCGCCTTCGTGGAGGAACGCTCCGCCGCCGTGCGGCACGTCCAGCAGCAGGACGCCTCCGCCTACCAGGCCTACGACCTCGCCCTCAAACGCACCAAGGGCGATCCCATCGCCGAAATGTCCATGGACGGCATCTGCCAATCCTGTTTCCTCCGGCAGAACTCGAACGTGGTCAACATGGTACACATCGGGAAAGACGTGAAAAACTGCCGCTGCCAGGGCTGCGGGCGCATCCTGTACGTGAAGCCGGGCTCCGGGGAGGACAACAGTTGAGCGCCACGCCCGAATCGGACGATTCCGGGACCTTCGCGAAAGGGGACGCCGCCGACTTGGCGGACGATCCGGCCGTGTGCTGGGAAGCTAACGCCGAAACCTGGACCAAACAAACGCGGGCCGGCTACGATGTATACCGCGACCACCTTAATACGCCGGCCTTTTTGCGGCTCCTGCCCCCGGTGCGGGGTTTGTCCGGCCTGGATATCGGCTGCGGCGAAGGGAATAACACCCGGGCGGTGGCCCGTCTCGGGGCTCGGATGACGGCACTGGACATTTCCCCCACTTTTATCCGCCACGCCATGGCGAAAGAGCTGGAAGAACCGCTGGGAATCGACTATCATGAAGGGGACGCGAGGCAGCTTCCCTTCGCGGACGCGGGTTTCGATTTCGTGGTCGCCTTCATGTCGATGATGGACGTGGGGGATCCGAAGGCGGCGCTGGCGGAGGCGGCGCGGGTTCTGCGCCCGGGCGGGTTTTTCCAGTTTTCCATACTTCACCCTTGTTTTATGCCGCCGACGCGCAAAGTCCTCCGGGACGAAACCGGGACGGCCTATGCGATTCGTGTTGCCGACTATTTCAAAGTGGGGCCGTGGGTGGATACCTGGTGGTTCGGAGCGGTTAAGGCGGAGGATAGGAAAAACGTGCCTCCTTTCCGCGTTCCCTACACGCACCTGACCCTTTCGGGTTGGCTGGACGCGCTGACCGCGGCGGGGTTCACCTTGCGTAAACTGGGTGAACCGACGGCGGACGCCGAAACGGCCCGGCGGGTTCCGGAGGTCGCGGACACGCAAATCGCCCCGATCTTCCTGCATTTTCAGGCGACTTTGGACTGGGATGTTTACAAAAAATAGGGTTCAGCATGGCCGACGATGCGCGGCGCCGCCTGGAAATGGAAGCGGCCCTGAAGCAGATTAAGAACATCCAAAAGCGTCAGGCCAAACAGCGCCGGGGCGTATGGCGTTTGGACGTTTCCCTGCCGAAGCTGGCCGTGCAGGGGATAGGCGCCTTTTTGGTGGGGGTGCTGGTGGGGATGGGAATGTTTGTCTTGTACTGGATTGCCTTTACCTGAAGCTTGCACCAACGCCCCGGAGAAACCGGGGCGTTTTTTCTTACCTATTTTCACGGCTCCACTTCCGCGACGATCCGCGCCCTGAAATCCCCCCGTTCCATGGTGACTTTCTGGATGTAGGCGCTTTTTTCGCTCCCCCGCTCGGGGTCGATGGTTATGAAGCCGGTGGCGAGGGGGAAGTCCCGCAACTGGTAGAGGCGGTCGTGAATCTCCGGTCCGGTGCGGCTGGTACCCAGCGCTTCAATAAGCAGGGACAGGGCGTCGTAACCCAGGACGCTCATCAATTGCGCGTCGGGATCGTTCGAGTGGTCGAAAAGTTGCAGGAAGAGGTGCATGTCGGCGGAATCCCGGTTGAAGTCGATGGCGCTGACGAAACAGGCGCCTTCCAAGTCGTTCCCGCCCGAGAGGAGGATGTTCTCGTGCTGCCAGGTGTCGCCGCCGCAGAACCGCAGGCCCAGGTCCATCTGGGTGGAGCGGCTGACGATGGCGGCGACGTCGGCCGAATTCACCGGCAGGAGGACGATGTCCGGCTTTACGGCGGCGATGCGGGTCAGGTGGGTCTGGAAGTCGAAGGGCTTGTCCTCGTCGGCGACCCACTTGTAATGTTCCTCGGCAATCACTTCTCCGCCCAGCTTTTCAAACTCGTCCTTGAAGGCGTCGAAAACCGAGGAGGAATAGAAGAGAACGTCGGAAATCAGGGCGGCGGCCGTCTTCACCCGTTCCTGGTTCACAAGATAGCGGGCGAGCGCCACGCCCTGGAATTTATCGTCAAACAGGAGACGGAAGGCCCAGTCGCGGTCGCGGCCGATTTTCGGATTGGTTACCGAGGGGGAGATCAGGGGAACCTGGCACTCGCGGGCAATGTCCCGCATGGCCAGCATCTGATTGGTTGAGAGGGGGCCGATGATGGCGGGAACGCCGACTTTTTCCGCCAGTTCGCGGGTGATGGCGGCGGCGGCATCGGGCGAGGATTTGTCGTCCCGCAGAACCATTTCCAGTCTGAAGGCCTTGGGATCGGAGGGAATCAGGTTGGCGTTGTGATGTTCCAGGCGCATTTTGATGCCGGCGAGGTTTTTCTTGCCGCTGGTGGCGTAGGCGCCGGTGAGGGAGAGGCAGACCCCGAAGCGGATGGTGGGCGGTTCGGCGGCTGCGGCGGCGAGGGGCGGCAAATATCCGATATATAGGGCGAATAGGGTGAAGAGGAAAACCGCAGAGGCACGGGCTGGCGTTGCTTGATGCATGGGTATTCCTCCCAGGTAGGCGTGGAGAAGCTCCGCTGACGGTCGGCATAGGGTAAAAGGCGGAACAGCTTTCCTTGCACATTAATAAATTTTACGCCCGAACGCCCTTGGTTGTCAATGCGGGAATGGGATAAAGCGGCGAACTTTGCTAGGCGCTAATGGAACCTATCCCCTGAACCCGCCGGGCAACCCATCTATGATTTATCCGAATTACGATATTCAATCGGGGTCATGCCGAAACGGTCCTTGAAAGCGTGGTAGAAATGTTGGATGGTCTGGTAACCGCTTTGGCGGCTGGCGGCGGCGGGGCTTTCGCCGGCGGCGAGGAGCTGGCGGGCGCGTTCGAGCCGCGTTTCGGTGATTTCCTGGTGCAGGGTTTTGCCGCAGAAATGCCGGAAGCGTTTTTCCAGGGCGCGCCGGGACAGGGGGAAGGCGGCGGCGACGTCGGCGACATTGATGCCTTTTTTGATGTTGGCGGCGATGAAATTCATGACCTCCCGGGTCAGGCGGTCGACCCCCAGGACGATATTGCTGGACTCCCTGACGTCTATCTGCAAGGGCGGGACCACGACTTGGCGCAGCGGGTCCTCCCCGTTCAGGATTCCGGCCAGGAGGCGGGCCGCCTCCTGGCCGATGCGTTCGCAATCGCAGCTGATGGAGGTCAGGGTCGGCTGGGCGAGGTGGCAGTAAACGTCCTCGTTGTCGACGCCGACCACGGCGAGGTCTTCGGGAATCCGCAGGCCCACGGCGGCGGCGGCGAGGGTGAGGCGGTAGCCGAGGAGGTCGTTCGCGGCAATGATGCCGCAGGGGAGGGGGAGTTTTTTGAGCCAGCGGGATATTCCCGTAAGATGGTGGAGGCGACGCTGCCAGGAATTGGCGACATTGAAGAGGAGGAGCTCGGAGCGTCCGCGGTCGGCGAGGACCTCCTCCATGCCTTGGCGGCGCTGGTCGGACCAGGTGGCTTCGGCGACGCCAAGGTAGGCGAGATGGGCGAAACCTTTGTCCAGGAGATGCAGGGCGGCCATGCGTCCGGTGAGGAAGTCGTCGTTCACCGCCTGGGGGAGTCCGGCCGCGGCATAGGCGTTGGCGACGTCCACGATGGGGACGCGGTGGGACCGGAGGCGGCGGAGGTGGTCGCGGCCGTTGATGCGGGCGATGATGCCGTGGACAGGTTCGTTTTCCCGGGCGGTGTTGTGGAGGAGCCATTCGTTGCCTAGGAGGCGCCAGTTTTCCTGTTGCCGGGCGAATTTGATGATGCCGACGGCGACTTTATGGTCGTAACGCTCGTTCCAGCCGAGGGCAAGGCTGATGTTCAGGGTTTTTTCGGGCATGACTGGCGGCCTCTGGGTTTTCCGGTGCCGGTTTTCGTGAATTGACAACAAATGTTCGTATAATGAGAATGGCATAAGAGCGGGGAAGGGGGTATATTACCAATAATCCCGCGGCGGGTCCAGCCGCGTGGATTGATTTGGCAACTTGGTAATAGTCCATTCCTCCCAGTCCGCATTATAATATCGCGAACTTTATTATCCAGCCGATTATCAGAGCGCGTAACACCGGGAGAATTCCATGCGCCACACCGGAACCAGAGCCGCCCCGGCCGCGTTTTTTCTCCTCGTGCTGGCCTTCTGCCTGGCGGCGTTCCCTGTGCTGGCCGAAGCCGGAAGCGAAATTGCCGTCATCGTCAAGGATTTAAAGGTCGGCTTTTGGCAAAATGTCGGGGCGGGAGCCCTGGAAATGCAGGAGGAGCTCGCCGTCGACGGAAAGATCTTCCTGGTCACGGTCGACGGCCCGGAAAGCGAGACCGCCGTCAGCCGGCAAGTCGCCATGGTCAAAAGCGCGGTCAAACGCGGGGTCGTCGCCATCGTCGTCGCCCCCTGCGATCCCGTGGCGCTGGTTCAGCCCCTGCGCCTCGCCCGCGCCGCCGGCATTCCCGTCGTCCTCATCGACTCCGCCCTCGCGGACGCCAACCTTTACGCCACCTTCCTCGCCACCGACAACCGGGCCGCCGGAGAACTCTGCGCCGAAGAGATGATTCGCCGTCTGGGCGGGCCTGACAAAAAGGGCGAAATCGTCGTCCTTTCCTATGTGGCGGGGGTGGGGTCGGAAATCTCCCGGGTCGGGGCATTTCGCGAGCATATCCGCAAAAATTCGCAAATTGCCGTCGTCGACACCTATTATTCCGGCTCGAATACCCATACCGCCGGCGAGCAAACCGGCGCCGCCATCGACAGCCACCCCAACGTGGCCGGTTTTTTCGCCGCCAACGAACCCACCGCCATCGGCATGGGACGGGCCCTGAAAGCGCGGGGCCTGACCGGGAGACACGTCGCCATCGGCTTCGACGGTGACAGGAATCTACAGGAATTGGTCCGCGACGGAACCATCCAGGGGATTGCGGTGCAGAATCCCCGGCGCATGGGCCGTCTGGGGGTGCAGGCGGCATTGGACGCGCTGGAGGGGAAGGCGCTGCCGCGCTTCATCGACACCGGGGTGACCTGGGTGACCCGGGAGAACCTCGACTCGCCGCAGGCGGCGGCGGTGCTGTATTGATATAAAAGTCCACTCTTGGCGAAGCGCATTTTTCGAAAAAAGGAGATGCAATGAAAAGTCCCAAGAATCTCGGCGAAAGCGACAAAATGAAGGCGAAAGTACCGGTAATCGGCGTCTTCGCCACCCACGATCCGAGAGTAAAGGAAACGTTCTGGGTCAGGGGCAAGAACATCGTCAAAATGACGGCGGAAGTTATCGCCAAGGCGGTCAAGCTTCCCGGCGGAGTGTCTCCGGAAGTGGTTTACACCACCACTCTCGTCAAGGAGGAAAAATCCGCCGACATCGCCGCCCGCCAGCTCCTCGAGGCCGGCGTCGACATCCTGGTCTGCGTCCCCGACGCCTGGTGCTTCCCCCAGCCCTCCCTCATGTCCTTCATGGCCCATTTCCCCAGGGAAATCCCCCTGAACGTCACCTGCGGCAATTCCGCCACCCTCCCGGGCGTGGTTTTCGCCCAGGCGGTCGTCGGCGCCTTCGCCCAGTCGGGGCGCATGGTGCACCTGAACGTCGGCACCTGGCCGGACACCGGCGACGATCCGAAGATGACCCAGGGGACCGCCGACGCCCTGGTCGAATGGTGCCAGGCCGCCCTGGCCCACGTCGGCCTGAAAGGCCGCCGGGTGGTTATTTTCGGCCACGACTCGATGGGCATGGAAACGGCCCTCGCCCACATCATCCCGGTCCGCCGCAACTTCGGCCTGGAAATCACCCGTTTGGACATGAAGTTCCTGGCCGATTCGCTCACCAAGAAGTCCTACAAGGAAGAGGAGCTTAAGGCGCTCCGGGCCTGGATCGACAAAATGGTCGGCGACCGCCTGATCCTGAAAACCAAGGAGCAGGGGGAACTCTTCAACCAAAGCTTGGCCATGTACCTGATTGTCCGCGATGTCATGGCCGACCTGAACGCGGTCGGCGGCGGCTTCATGAGCCAGCTCGAATGGGGTTCGGACCCGCGCCTCCTCCCCCGCCCGGTCGCGGACGTGATGGAGTCCCTCTTCAATTCCACCTTCGACCATAACGGCCACAAGGCGCCCATCCCCTACGCCACCGAATCGGACGCCCAGGCGCTCCTGACCATGCTTTACTTCACCTGGCTCTCCGGCGGCAATCCGCCCCTCTTCATGGATTTCCGCAAAGTCTGGGAACCGGCCGAAATCAAGGCGATGGCGGACAAGCTGGGCGTCAAGCCGAAGGCCAGCGATCTGTGGGCGACGAAAGGCTTTGTCGACGGCAACAATTCCGGCGCAGCCTCGTTCGATTGGGCCGCCCTCCCCGGCGCCAAACCGGCCGAAGCGATGGCCAAGGTCTCGATGCCCCTGGCGGATCCGGATTACTTCCCCGGCGGCGGCAACAGCGTCACCTTCGTCACCCCCGGCGGCATCGAAGGGATCGCCGGCCGCATGGCCTACAGCGCCCTCTCCGGCGACTTCACCCTAATTTGGGACGAAGCCGTCACCACCGAAATGCCGCACGAGCTTTCCGAAGCGGTCCGCAAGACCTCCGCCTACGATTGGCCCCACACCTGGGTGGTGCCGAAGTACGCGTCGATGGTTGAATACAAGCATTACGCCCCGGCCAACCACCTGCACATGACTTGGGGCTTGAAGCCGGCGACGTTACAGTACTGGATGGATCTGGCGCATGTCCAGTCGGGGACGCCGTGGGCGGCGAGGCCGAGTTTTGTCGAGGGGACGGATCGGCCGCAACCGCTGGTGCATCTGTTGAACGGCGGCGAGGCGACGGCGAAACGTTTGTTGAAGGCTTGAATGGCGACGCTTAAACCTGCCTTTTTGACGGGAGATGCAACTTATGCTCAAGACCGAGATTATTCATCCGGCCCTGTTGCGGGGCTTGGCGGAAGCGGGACACGGGGCGCGGATTCTGCTTGGCGACGCGAATTATCCGATTACCACCAAGGCGAATCCGCTGGCGCGGCGGGTGTTTTTGAACTTCGTGCCGGGACAGATCGGCGGCGCGGACATTGTCAAGGCGCTGGCGTCGACGATTCCTATCGAGTCGGCGGGGTTTATGACCCCGGACGACGGATCGAAACCGGAAATTGTCCAGGAATATCACCGGATAATCGGCGAGGCAGTTCCTTTCCAGGGGTACGGCCGGTTCCAGTTCTACGACGAAGCGGCCGGCCCCGACACCGCGTTGGTCATCGCCTCCGGCGAACAAAGGTTTTACGCGAATTTGCTGATCACGGTGGGAGTGCGCAAATAATCCCGCCTGGCGGCGGAATAAACCGGGGGCGGCCGGTCTTTCCGGCCGCCCCCGGCAATTTCCCCGCCGCTGTTTTCCTTACAGCGGATTGCAGTTGCAGGTCTTGTTCACCGCGTCCAGGCCCAGTTCCAACCACACATCCTCCGTTTCCTCGCAAAGCCCAAGCGAAATCCCCTTCCCTAAGCCGTCCACCACCGCGCGGTAGAGCCGCATCCGCGTCGCGCGGGGATAGCGGCCAATCGACCCCTCTTCGGGGGCTTCCAGGGCGGAGAAAATGCTCACGTCGCCGACTTCGGGGAGAAGCGTCGGGTCGGCCCGGAGCGTTCCCAGGGTCACCCGCTCGGGGGCGAGCTCCCGAACCTGTTTTACCAACCAGCGGTAATCATAGCCGTCGATCATCGGGTCAATCCGCACCCGCACCCGCCAGCCCAAATCCTTGAGCTTGCGCGCCGCCGCCAAACGCTGTTCCGAAGTGGCGGCGCCGGCTTCGTGGGCTGCCGCTGCTTCCGGCGAGTTAATCGAGAAACTGATGATGATGTTCTTGCAGGGAGCGTGCTGCAAGAACGCATCGCAATTTTCCAGGCCGCTTTTCGTCACTGCCAACAGACAATGCGGCCGGCCCTTCTTTTCGGCGTTTTCCCGCATGAATTCGATCAGCTCGCCCCAGATCGGCCGTTCGCCCTCGAAGGATAAACTGTCAGTCATGTTCCCGGTATTAGCCAGGTAGGTCTCCAAATTATCCTGGGCGATCCACTCGCCGAGTTCCTTGAACAGGCGCTCCGTATCGGTGAAAATCCGCCGTTCCTTCCGGCCGTATTCGGTGTCCCGGAGAAAGCAGTAGTTGCAATTGAAATTGCAGCCCCGGGCATGGTCCAACAAATAAAAATTCGGGCAGACCGTCCGCGCGGGAGTGGTCCGCAACAAATATAAATAAGGGTCCTGGCTGGTGCACAGGGCCGGGTCTTCCAAAGTAGTGGTCATAAACCCCCTCTTTCTATGATAGGGCAGCTCTAAAAAGCTATTTTAGAGCTGCCCGCTTTTAACTGAAGTTTTGCGAAGTGACGATTGAACTGCCAATCGTCGCTTTGCAAAAATCGTTTTTTGCCCGAATTTCCGGGTAGTCGTTATTACGAAATCGCCATTCGGCGGTTTGAATGGTGATTTTGCAATAGTCCTGCTTTGACTTGTTTCGAGGTTTCCTTGGCCATTGCAGCGCGGGCATCAGACAAGGCTTTCGCGGCGTCATGAGCCATAAAAATCGCTTCCTCGATAGTTCTGCCCTGGGTATTCAACCCACGTATATCGAGACCATGGACAGCATACCAGCCCTCTACCGGGGTAATCAAAATGCGTAACCCCTTGTCAGTGACCACGAACGAGTTTTCCGCCATCGTCGTCACACCTTTCAAGTCCGCAGCGATACCGACAACAACCCGTGTGAACCGCAAAAAAACAGTCCCCAAACGCGTTTATTCCATCACCGACCCTACCGTCAAGACCGTTCCCCGCAGGAAATCCGTATCCAACATCATCCGCCTCCCTTCGGGTTGGAGAACGGCGAGACGGGCCGGCACGTCACCGGTCATCACCAGCAAACCTGCCTTGGCGTCGGCAGCGATAATCTGTCCCGGACTATATTTATTAGTGACTCCTGAGACGGAATGTTTCACCTTTTCGGAAATATTATCGGAAATTTTTCCCGTTTCTTCAGCGCCAAGCAATTTGCCGACATTGACCCGCACGCAGCCCTTAGGGTTGGGAAGAAACGTAAATCCCAGAGGCCACGGCGACAGCGCCCGCACTTTCCGCTCCAGCTCCGCAAAAGGCCGCGTCCAGTCCAGGTGTCCGTCCTCTTTCGTGAACTTTGGGGCCGGCGAGGCCGAACCTTCGTCCTGCGGCTGGGCACGAGCCGCACCTTCCGCCAAAGCCTGCACGGTATCCCGCATTAGGACAGCTCCCAGCGGCGCCAATTTTTCCAAATAGCTTCCCGACGTGTCGTCTGCCGCAATCGGCAGCACGACCCGCGCCAAAACCGCCCCGGCGTCGAATTTTTCATTCAATTTAAAAACTGTCGCCCCGCTTTGCGTTTCCCCCTTGAGGATCGCCCACGGCACCGGCGCGGCACCGCGGTAGGCAGGCAACAGCGAAGCATGCAAGTTGACGAAGCCCTTGGCCGGAATTTCCAGGAGGAGCGGTTTAATCAGGTGCCCGTAAGCGACAATCACCGCCAAGTCGGGCTCGAGCCGGCGGAATTCCGCGGCGAATTCCGGCGTGTTCGGGCGCGGGGGCCTTAAGACCGGCAAACCCAATTCCTCGGCCTTGGCAGCCAGCGGGGTCGGGCGGGTTTTGCCGCCCCGTCCGTAGGGGCGGTCCGGTTGACTCACCACCGCCGCCAGTTCCTGGCCGGCCCGGACCAGCGCCTCCAGGGTGGGAACGCCGAATTCGCCGCTGCCGAAAAATACCAGTCGCATGTCAAGCCACCAGTTCCTTCCCCAAATTGAAGGCGCGGACGTTCATGTCGACAAACTTCGCCTTGACGCATTCGGCAATCGCCTTTTCCCACAAGCCCTCGGGAAAATCCAAGGCCGTAGATAAGGCGCCCAGAACCACCAGGTTGCTGGCCTTGGCGCTCCCCGCCTTTTCGGCGGCGGAAGCGGCGTCGATGTATTTGAGATTTTTGTAGGTTTTCCTGAGCCGCTCCTCAATGTCAGCGGGATATTTCCCGGCCCCCGAGGACACGGTCGTGGGGATGAGCCTCAGCCGCGACACCACGGCGAGTCCGCCCGGAGCCAGGAAATGCGCGTAACGGAGCGCCTCCATCTGTTCCAGGCTCGCCAGCACCTTCGCCCCCAGGGGCGGCATCAGTGGGCTGTACACTTTCCCCCCGTAACGGATTTCCGCCACGACGGAGCCGCCCCGCTGGGCCATGCCGTGCACTTCGTTCGTCTTCACGTCGTGACCGGCGAGAAGCGCCGCGCGGGCAAGGATGTTCGAGGCGAGAAGTATGCCCTGGCCGCCGACGCCGGTCAGGAGGACGCTGTTTATGATTGACATATGGATATCCCCATGGTTATCGTTTGCGCAAAACTAATTTTTCCTGGCAAAAATCAAATCACCGGCATACCTGGAAATGGTTGCGTCCGAGGTCAAAAGAGTGAGGTGTTCCGCCCGCGCTTGGGCGATTAGGATGCGATCAAATGGGTCGCGGTGCAGATTGGGCAATTTGCCCAACTCGAACGCATGTCTGCTGCGGAGAGCAAGCTCCTCGAAGTTGTTTTTCAACAAGCCGTCCCGAACCTTTTCAGCGTCACCAATGATGTCATCCCGCAGTACAACGTCTTTAATGGCAATCTCCCAAATGCTGACCGCGCTAAAGAAAATTTCGTTCCGGTCATCCTCCACCAGCTTACGCGCATAGGGCGGCAGCAAACCCATGCGGGAGGATAGCCAGACAATCATATTGGTATCCAGGAGTATCCTCATTTTTCGATTCCAAACATCTTGAGAATCTCCTCCGAACCAATTTTTTTGATATCGTCGCCGATATGCAACTGACCCTCCAAAAATCCGATCTTCCTCTTTCCACCCGGCGGAACGGGCCGGTAAGCCGGATCCTGGGGCGCGAGAAGGGCGCTGCCCGGGGGTATGGGAGGATCCTCGTACGGGATCACCTTGAACAGCGGCTGGCCGCCATCGATGACCAGGAAGGCTTTGCCCTTCGCGGCTTCCTCAATCATTTTGCCCGGTTCGGCTTTAGCTTCCTCGATGCCGATAAGTTCCATGCCCATGTTGTCTCCTTTGCCTAAGCAGTGCCGGACAGCAAATTACGTCAACGCCCGCGCCGCCTCCAGTTCATCCCGGTGGATCGCGCCGAACTTGCACATCTGCCTGCACATCGAGCAGCCGGTGCAGGCATCCGGATTGATGAACGGCTGTTTGTCGATGGCCTCCAGGGCGGGGCAGCCGATCCTGAGGCAGGCGCCGCACTTCACGCACTTCGCCGGGTCGACCCGGTACGGTTTCCCCAAGGTCTTCTTCTCGGCCAGGAGGCAGGGCGCCCGGGAAATAATCACCGACGGCTCCGGCGCCGCCAATTCCTCCTTGAAGGTATTGTACACCGCGGCGATGTCATAGGGATCGATGACCCGGCAACGGTCGATGCCGCAGGCCCGCACCATCCCTTCAATCGACACCGCCACGGTTTTCTCGCCCATAAGGGTCTTGCCGGTGCCGGGGTGATCCTGGTGTCCGGTCATGGCGGTGGTGCGGTTGTCGACGATGGCAATCACCACGTTCGAGCGGTTCACGGCGATGTCGAGGAGACCGGTTATCCCGGAATGGAAAAAGGTCGAATCGCCGACCATCCCGACGATCGGTTTCTTTTCCCCCGCCTTGGCCATGCCGTGGGCGAGGGTGATTCCGCCGCCCATGCAGAGGATGGTGTCGATCCGCGACAACGGCGGCATCACCCCGAGGCTGTAGCAGCCGATGTCGCCGGTGACAATCACGTCGGGGATTTTCGCCAGGGCCGCGAACACCCCGCGGTGAGGGCAGCCCGCGCACAGCACCGGCGGCCGGGCCGGCAGATCCGAGGCTTCCAAGGGCGGGGCGATAAGGGTGTCGTCCCGGCCGATTATTCGCTCCCGGACCGTAGTCAACCGCGCCGGCGAGAGTTCGCCGATACCCGGGACCAGGTTCCGGCCCTCGCAGCTGATACCGAGGGAGCGGATGTGCTCTTCCAGGAAATCGTCCAATTCCTCGACGATTAGGATTCGTTTCACCTTGGCGGCGAACTCCCGGAGAAGTGAATCGGGGAAGGGGTAGGACCAACCCAATTTCAGGAAACTAGCCTCGGGGAAAACTTCCTTGGCGTGCTGATAGGCGATGCCGGAAGTGACGATGCCGTAGGCCGGATTCGTGATTTCGATGCGGTTCAGCGGGCTTTTTTCGGCGCCGATGCGCATTTCGTGCAGGCGTTCCTCGACCCGGAGGCGCATTTTCCTGCCCCAGGCCGGGATCGGCACGAAGCGGGGCGGATTCTTCTCGAAAGGTTTACGCTCCCGGTTCACGCGCTCCCCGAGGTCCACGAGGCTCCGTGCGTGGCTGATGCGGGTCGTCGAGCGGAGGATTACCGGCGTGTTATATTGCTCCGACATTTCGAAGGCGATTTGCATGAAGGCTTTCGCCTCCTGGGCGTCGGAGGGTTCCAGCAGGGGAATTTTGGCGAAGCGGGCGAACTGCCGGGTGTCCTGTTCGTTCTGCGAGGAATGCATCCCGGGGTCGTCCGCGACCACCGCGACAAAGCCCCCGACGACGCCGACATAGGAAAGGGTCATGAGCGGATCCGCCGCGACGTTCAGGCCTACGTGCTTCATGGTGCAGTATGCGCGGGCTCCGGCGAGGGCGGCGCCGGCGGCGACTTCGAAGGCGACCTTCTCGTTCGGCGCCCATTCGCAGTAAAGGTCTTCCTTGTAGGCGACCGCGTTTTCGAGGATCTCCGTGGAAGGGGTGCCGGGGTATCCCGAGGCGACGGTGGCTCCCGCCTCCCAGGCGCCGCGGGCGATGGCTTCATTGCCGGACATTAGTTCTTGCACTGGCTGTCTCCTGACGGTTCGCGTTCTATCGGTAACATAAAAAAACCGGGGCGCCGAAGCGACCCAGTTTCATATTTTTCTTCACCGAAGTTTTGCAACACGGCGTTTGAACCACCAATCGCCACGGTGGGAAAATCACTTCCACCTGAATTTCAAGGGCTTTCGATTTTGCAAAACTCCAGTTCCCGACCATTATACTGTCCTGGTCCCGGCGGGTCAACCGCATTAACCCAAAGGACACAGCGAATCACGATTTTCCTGGTCACCCAATAAATGCAGTTCTCTCTACCCTCTGTGGCCACCGTGTCAAAGTGGTTGACAAACCTCACGCCAGGAGCCGCGCCAGTTCCCCCGCCAGGGTATCGTACTTTTGCGCCCCGAAGAGCCGCGCCTTTTCCTCGCCGTCCTTGAAGATGACGATGGTGGGAATGTCGTCGACGGTGTGGTCGACCGCCGCCTCGGAATGTTCGTCGATGTTCACCTTGGCGACCCGGGCCCTCCCGGCGAAGTCCTCGGCGAGTTTGGCCACCACCGGCTCGAGCTGTTTACACGGCGGGCAATAGGTTCCGTAAAAGTCGACCAGCACCACCCCCTCGCCGACCTGCGCCTTGAAGGTGGCGTCGGTCAGTTCCAGAATTTGTCCGGACATTTTGTTCTCCCCGAATGTGGAGTTAAAAGAAAATCGCGCCATTATCCGCGCGATTTTCCATAAAACCACCGCCAATTTCCAATACCGTTTCCCTTTAGCTCAGACCAGCAGCGTCTTCAACGCGTCCGACAGTTCGTTTTCCTGCCTGAGGCCGACGAAACGTTTCATCTCCTTGCCGTCCTTCATGATGATGAGGGTCGGAATGCTGGAGACGCCGAACTTGGTGGCCGCCTCGCCTTCCTCGTCGACGTTCATCTTGGCGATCACCGCCTTTCCGGCGAAGGACTCGGCAATCTTTTCCACAATCGGTCCCTGAGCCCGGCAAGGCGGGCACCACGGCGCCCAAAAGTCGACCAGGGTAATCCCCGATCCGGTGGTCATATCGAAGGTGCTGTCGGTGAGTTCCTTTACTTTGCCGGCCATTTTTTCTCCTTCCGGTATTTTGGGAAAATGTATTTTTGGGAAATACTCTGTGGCAAATCGTCTGTCAATAAGACAATACCTAATAGCCGGGCGCACCGCCAGCTCTTTTTACCCCCATGGTTCGCCCCGGATTGACCGGGGGTTGTGCTTGCGGTATAGTGGCCCTAATCCTACAACGCTAGTTTTGCGGGAACCGCTTCCGCAAAGCTAGCGTTGTAGAACTACTATTTTCTGTTGCCCCACTGGTTTCGAATTTTACAAAATCGCCATTCGGCGGTTGGAATGGCGATTTTCTAAAACCCAATCCATAATCAATATACTGTAACGCCCAGGAGGAATTCCCTTGCCCATGCAGCGTTATATGAACGTGCATTATTTCGGCGCCGCCGCCGGAGGACGTAAATTTTTGCTAGCGGTCGGGGTGGCCATGGCGTTCCTCCTGCTGTGTGCGGCATTCGCCCCGGCGGGCGAAGCCGAAAAGCCCGCGCCGGAAGCCGCTGCGGGAAGCGCTCCGGAAACCGCCGCGAAGAAAACCCCGAACGGCGGGCTCATGCCGGGCGCCGCGTCGCCGCTCCCAGGCGTCGCTCCGTCGGCGACGAACGAGCCTGCCGGGCCGGAAGCCAAGTCCTCCACCCCCTTCACGGGCAATTGGGCGGAGCAAGTCGTCGCGATACCGGTAAAGGGGACGATTATCGGCAAACCGTTTTCCGATCTCCCGGAATTGGTGACCGAAGCGCTGGACAAGGCGGACCGCGACGGCGCGATGCTGATCGTGCTGGAAATCGACTCGCCCGGCGGCGAGGTCGGCGCCTGTGACAAACTCTCGAAACGCATCTTCGAAAGCAAAACCCCGGTCGTGTCCCTGGTCCTGCATAAAGCCGTATCCGGCGGCGCCATGGTCGCGTCGGCGGCGCGGGAAATCGTCATGACCAAAACCGCCCGCATGGGGGACATCCAGCCGATGGCCTCCTCCCTCACCGGCAGCCAGCAGCAGATGGATGAACGCACCGCCGAGAAAATCGAGGTGGACATCCGCACCATCCTGAAAGTCTACGCCGAACATTATCAACGCCCGGTGGCGGTTATGGAAGCGATGGTGAGCCGTTCCTCGTCCCTATACCAAGTGCACTTCCGTTCGGGCGAGACCGCCTATTTGAGCGGCCACGAACTGGAGGTGCTGGAGCAAAACATCGAGCGCGGCCGCGACAAACGCCGCATCGCCGACACGAAAATCATTAAGCCGGAAGGGAAGCTCCTGGAACTATCCGCCACCCAGGCGGTGGAGTTTGGCATCGCCTCGGAAATGGTCGACGACGCCGCGCAGTTCTATGCCCAGCGGGGGATCTCGGACAGCCAGATCGTTCGGCCGGACATTGCTCCCGGGGAACTCGATTTGAAGAAGCTCATCCCGAAACTCGGCGACCTCGGACTGCCGGTGTGGGTGATTGCGCTTCTCGGTGTTTTTCTGGTGGTCGGCATCGCCGGCCTGGCAACCGAATACCACGCGCCCGGGAGCGGCATACCTTTGGCAATCGGGATTATCGGCTTTGTCTGTTTCTTCGCGACCCTGCTCATGCACGATCGCGGCAGCCCGCTTGGGATCGCCCTGTTCCTCATCGGGTTGATTCTCCTGGTGATTGAAATCATGGTTCTGCCCGGCTTCGGCGTCGCCGGCATTCTCGGCATTCTGGGCGTTCTGGTCGGGCTTCTCCTGGCCTTTACCCCGGATTGGCATTCCGAATACATGCACCGCTTCATGTGGCAGGAGGTGGGGTCCTTCACCCTGATTCTCCTCTTCGGGTTAATCGGCACCATCCTGGTGATTTGGCTCCTCACCAAATTCGGCGAGGGGATCCCTTACATCGGCAGGTTTTTCATGACCGACGCCCTGCCTGCCGGGGTGAACCCGAACCCGGAAACGCTCGAGCAGCCGACGCACATTTCCGAACGCATGCGGATTATGGGCTTGAAGGGTCAGTCGGGTGTTGCTGAAACGACGCTGCGTCCAGCCGGGAAAGTCCGTTTGGATTCCGGGGAACTAATCGACGTGGTGACGGACGGGGTTTACGTCGACGCCGGCCGGCGGGTGAAGGTGATCGAAACGTCCGGCGGGGCGGGGAAAATCGTGGTTGCGGTGGAGAGAACGCCGGACCATCATTAGAACGGGCGCGAAGTGAATTGGTGAAAAAACATTTTCACCCTTACATTCCGCAATTGGCAGGAAAACAGCCATTCCAGACAAATGGCACCACATAAACCAAGGAGAACACCCATCATGAACAGCGTCCTCAATCAAGTCCCCTCCTCCATCATGGGGCTGATCGCCCTCGGCGTCATGGTCCTGGTCGTCGCCATCTTCTTTATCGTGTTCTCCTTCGGACGCACCTGGCTCCAGGCCCGGGCTTCCGGAGTCCCCATCGGCTTCATCGACCTGGTCGGCATGTTTATCCGTAAAGTGAACTCGAACACCATCGTCAATTCCATGATCATGACCCACAAGGCCGGCCTCAAGGTCTCCCGCGACTTCCTGGAAGCCCACTACCTCGCCAAAGGCAACGTGCCGGTTTTGTCCCAAGCCCTGATCATGGCCAATCAGGCCGGCCTCAAAATCGAACCGCCCAGCCTCGCCGCCCACCTTCTCGCCGGCGGCAATGTGACGGATGTCGTGCGCGGCCTCATCTCCGCCAGCCGCGCCAACATCCCCCTCCCCTTCGACAAAGCCTGCGCCATCGACCTCGCCGGCCGCGACATCGTCAAGGCGGTGAACACTTCCGTCGACCCCCGGGTCATCGACTGCCCCTCGGTCAGCGGCCAAACCATGACCAACAAGGTCACCCTCGACGCCGTGGCCCAGGACGGCATCCAACTGAAGGTCAAGGCCCGGGTCACCGTGCGCACCAACATCGAACGCCTGGTCGGCGGCGCGACCGACGAAACGATTATCGCCCGCGTCGGCGAAGGCATCGTCTCGGCGATCGGTTCCAGCGTAAACTACAAGCAGGTTTTGGAAAATCCGGACCGGATTTCCAAGGCTGTTTTGGCGAAAGGCCTCGACGCGGGGACCGCCTTCGACATCCTGTCGATTGACATCGCCGACGTCGACGTCGGCGAGAACATCGGGGCGAAATTGGAAATCGACCGCGCCCAGGCCCAGAAGCAGGTCGCCCAGGCCGAGGCGGAAAAGCGCGCGGCGGAAGCCCGGGCGAGCCAGGCGGAACAGGAGGCGCGCATCGCCGAGATGCGGGCGAAGGTGGTCGAAGCGGAATCGCAGATCCCAATGGCGATTTCGGAGGCGTTCCGGAGCGGCAATTTGGGGATTATGGATTATTACCGCATGAACAATATCAAGGCCGACACCGATATGCGGTCCACAATCGGCGGCGCGGGTTCGAAGGACGGCGGCGGCAGTAAGAAGTAGAGTGCGTGCCGTGAATGGCGCGGTAATTGGGACCAGGCGCTAAAAACGCGAGAATAACGGGGACATGATGTTTAATTGGCCGGCGGTTTGGCCAATTAAATTTCGTGTCCCCGGTATTCAGAAATTTCGTGCACCCGCAATCCGCATAGATACCACAGGTGACCGCCATGTTCGATCTTCTTATCGAAGCATTAAAAGAATTGTTCGACCCCAGACCCCCCGGGCAAGGTAACCAGCCCCGGCCGAACCGCCCCCGCCGCCAAGCCGTCGACACTTTTGGCGGCGGCGTGATGGATGTCGAGGCCGACCCATCCTCCTACCCCGCGCACCCTTCGGCGCAGCCGGCGGAACGCACTTATACTTTGGAAGACATCGTCAAAAAACTCGTCGGCATCGAGGATTGGGACGAAGCGAAGGAAAGCCGACCCGCAGCACCGCCAGCGGAACCGCCCCGACCCAAGGAACCGCCGCCGCGCCCCAGGCCGCAAGGGCAAAGCCGACCGAAGCCGAAAAAGTCTGCCGTTCCGAAAAGAGCGGCGCTAAGCGAGGAAACACCCGCGCTGGCAGAACTGGAAAAATTCGCGGGCAACCAAGACCTCGGTCACCTCGCCCCCTTGAACGGTGCGGAGAACGGGCGTTCTGACCACAGCCTCGACTTCGTCGGGGCGCTTCGCGATAACCCGAACGCGGCCCGCGACGCCTTTGTCTACTCGGTGATCTTCGGCAGGCCCATCGGGGAAAGGCCGCTCGAGGAGTTTTGAAAACCGCATTTAACCCAGAAGACACCGAGCGCACGGAAGACACAGAGATTTATGGTTTTTTGACCTGGACTTTTGCAAAATCACCATTCAAACCGCCGAATGGCGATTTTGTAAAATCAAAAACCCTTGAAATCCGGGCAAAAACGATTTTTGCAAAGTGGCGATTGGCGGTTAAATCGCCACTTTGCAAAAGTTCAGTTTGACTATGCCTCAACCCCATTCCTTCAGGAGTTTCAATGCCCACCCTCGACAAAAGAAGCGGCGAAAGCGCCCGACTCGAACACAAAGCCTACATGGACGACCTCCCCCCGGCGCGCATAGTAGAAAAACTGAACGAATACATCATCGGCCAGGACGAAGCCAAGAAAGCCGTCGCCATCGCCATCCGGAACCGCTGGCGCCGCCAGCGCATTCCCGAGGACATGCGCGGCGAAGTCACTCCGAAGAACATCATCATGATCGGCCCCACCGGCGTCGGCAAAACCGAAATCGCCCGCCGTCTCGCCGACATGACCGGCGCCCCCTTCCTGAAGGTGGAAGCCAGCAAATACACCGAAGTCGGCTACCACGGCCGCGACGTCGAAAGCATGATCCGCGACCTCGCCAAAGCCGGCATCGCCCAGGTGCAGTCCGAGGCGATGGAACGGGTCGGCAAATTGGCCAAGGAAGCGGCGGAAGAACGCGTCCTGGATCTGCTCCTCCCCAAGGTAGACGCGGACCCTGACACCGAGGAAGGGCGTAAAGCCCAGGAACGGCACAACCGGACCCGGGAAAAACTCCGCGCCCAACTCCATAACGGCGGCTTCGACGACAAGAAAATCGAACTGGACATCGCCGCCTCCCCGCCGATGGCAGGCATTTTCGGAGCGGTGGGGTCGGACGAGATGGCCATGGAAATGCAGGAAATGCTTGGCAAAATGATCCCCCGCGAACGCAAGAAGCGCCGCATGGGCGTGCCCGAAGTCCTGGCCATGTTCACCCAGGAGGAGGCGGAAAAACTGGTCGACGACGACGGCATCCAAAAGGAAGGCATCGAACGGGCGGAACAGAGCGGCATCATCTTCATCGATGAAATCGACAAGGTCATCGGCTCCAACCGCGGCGACGGCCCCGACGTCTCGCGGGAAGGCGTGCAGCGGGACCTCCTCCCCATTGTCGAAGGGGCGACGGTGGTTACGAAGTACGGCCCGGTGAAAACCGACCATATCCTGTTCATCGCCGCCGGGGCGTTTCACGGTAAGAAACCGTCCGACCTGATGCCGGAGCTCCAGGGCCGCTTCCCGATCCGGGTCGAACTCTCGCCCCTTACGAAAGAGGATTTCAAACGCATCCTCACCCACCCGAAAAACGCCTTGTGCAAGCAGTACCAGCTCCTCATGGCGACCGAGGAATTGACCCTCGACTTCGCCCCCGATTCCCTCGACGCCATGGCCGATTACGCGGCGAAGCTCAACAAGTCGACCCAGGACATCGGCGCGCGGCGGCTGCATACGATTATGGAAAAACTGCTGGAGGACGTTTCCTTCAACGCCCCGGACATGAAGGGGCGCACGGTCACGATAACCGGCGCCACGGTGCACGGGAGGCTGGAAGCGATTGCCGGCGATGAAGATCTATCGCGGTATATTTTGTGAGGAACGGGACTTTGGCAAACTCGCCGTTCGAACCGCCGATTGCGATTGTAACTGAACTTTTGCAAAGTGGCGATTTAACTGCCAATCGCCACCTTGCAAAAATCATTTTTGCCCGAATTTCAAGGGTTTTTGATTTTTCAAAATCGCCATTCGGCGGTTTGAATGGTGATTTTGCAAAAGTCCAGTTGTAAATAATGGAAGGCCATAAATTTCAGGTAAAAGATTTTTGCGAAGTGGCGATTGGCGGTTCACTCGGCACTTCGCAATACTTCTGTCAGGAAAAGGCGGCAGTAATGTTTCGGTCGGAAAAATCGCAGTCCCCCAAGGTTCCGGTGAATTGGAAAATCAACCTGGCCGCTATCTGGGCCTCGCAGTTCATCACGCTGGCCGCCTTTGCCTTTTGCATGCCGTTTCTTCCCATTTACCTCAGGGAGGCGAAAATCGTTCCCGCCAACCAGGCGGCGGAATGGTCCAGCGTGCTCATCGCCCTGGCGTCCATCAGCATGATGTTCATTTCCCCCGTTTGGGGCACGCTCGGCGACAAATACGGCCGCAAGATGATGCTGATCCGCGCCAACCTGGCCGGCGGTTTCGTCCTCTACCTGATGGGCATAGTTCACAGCCTCGAAGGCCTGATCGTCCTGCGCCTTTTCCAGGGCGCCTTCACCGGCACGGTGCCGGCGGCGCAAAGCCTGGTGACCGCGAACACCCCCGACAAGAACCAGGGCTTCGCGATTGGCCTCATCATGGCGGCGGTGAACGCGGGGAACATGGCCGGGAATTACTTGGGCGGGATGTGCGCGAAGTACTACGGTCCCGTGACCTCCTTCAAAATCGGCGGCTGCCTGCTGTTTTTGTCGACCCTGATTGTGGTGGTGCTGGTGCGCGAGAACTTTGTCAGGCCGGAGCCGGTGGTGCCGGCAACCCTCACCCCGAGCGTGCGCCTCCGCCGCCGCCGCGAGCAGATCCGCAATTTCAAGGAAGGCCTGCCGATTTTCGCCGCCATCTGTTTCATCTCGTTCCTCTCGACCTACGACAGCCCCTATCTCGCCCTGTACATTGACGACATTTTCCGCCACGGCGCGTATGTCCTGGCCAATCCGCACCTCGGGGAAGACGCGATAACCAGCCAGGTCTACGGAACCATCGGCTGGATCTCGGCGGTTTCGAGCGTGGCGGCGATGAGCGGTTCGATAGCGGCTGGGGTGTTGATGGACAGGAAGCTCGGCACCTGGATTTGGGGGGTAATCGCGGCGTTCTGCGCGGCGGGCTGCCTGTGGATGAGTTTGGAGAAGGATCTGCTCGGCCTGTGCCTGGGCCGCTGCCTGTTCCTGTTTTTCGTGAGCGGGCTGTCGTCGGCGCTGGTGGTCGTTCTCGGACGGATGACCCCGAACGCCAAGAAGGGCGGGGCGATGGGCTGGGCGACGACGGTGCGTTGCGTCGGCTGGATTGGGGCGCCCCTGACCGGGGCGTTCGTCGCCGGCCGCTGGACGGTTAACGGCGCCTACCTGACGTTGTGCGCTCTTTGCGTCCTGCTGCTGCCGTTATTCATGTATTTGCACGCCCGGTACCAAAGCGCGTTTTACCCCGAAGAGGAGGATCCGCCGTCCCTGGAATCGGTCGGCGGCAGCGACGTTTCGACCCCGGGCGGTCAGGGGCGGCAGATGTGAAAACCGGCCTGGGAAAGGTAAGCCATGCCCAATCGGTACGAACAAAAATTCAAACCGTTCCACGACCGTTTGGCGCGCCTCTTTTTCGGCGACCGAAAAGTGTTTCGGGATTTTCTCGTGAATTACCTCGATCCCGCGATGGTGAAACGCCTGGATTTGCGGCGGTTGAACTACGAATCACCGGACAATGTCGACGGTGAACTTAGGCAAAGCCTGGGCGACATCCGTTATTCGACCGTTTTCAAAAACAGTGGCGAACCCCTGGAGGTGTATATTTTCCTGGAACACCAGTCGACCCCGCAAACCTTCATGCCCTTCCGCCTCCTCCGCTATATCGTCGACGCTTACGGCGGCTTACTCCCTGAATTGGAAAAGGGCGGCGCAAAAAACCGCCGCCTCTTCCCCTATCCCTTGGCAATCATCCTCCACCATGGTAAAATGCCTTGGAAGGGCCCGTTGTCAATGGGAGAATTGATCGGCGCCGACCCCGGCTTGAAGCGCGCCATTCTCGATTTTCCGCTCTACCTGGTTGATTTGGCAACCACGTCGACAGATAAATTAGTAGGCGAGCCGGAACTGCAATCGCTGCTGGAGGCATTGCAGTCTGGTTCGGAAGGGCGAATTCTTGAGCGGTTCAAGCATATTGTCGCTACGCTTGCGTTAGCCGGAACGGGGGAGAGTATCCTGGTTAAAATGCAAGGAATCGCACATTATTGTCTTGGCATAAGCCACTATTCACGGAACGGCTTACAAATTATTATTGAGGGAGTTAGACAGGCTTTTGGTTCAGGAAAGGGAGAAGCCATGGTCAAAACCATGCTGGAAGCACTGCTTGAAGAAGGGGAAGCGAGAGGGGAAGCGAGAGGGGAAGCGAGAGGCGAGGCGAGAGGCGAGGCGAGAGGCGAAGCGAAAGCGCTTATCAGTGTTTTGACGGTTCGTTTTGGTGAAGTCCCGGAAGTGATCAAGAAACAGTTGCTCGCATGTTCAGATCCAGAGGTTATCGACAAGCTGGTAGTGCCTGCTATCACTTGTGGAAGTTTGAACGAATTCAGGTGCGTGCTTGGCGAGGTCAATTTAGTATAGGTGACTGCGTTTCACCAAATAGCTTAAGATCGCTTTTGGAAGCGCTTGGACAGACATTTGGTGACGAAACGATTAAGTTCCCCCGGCTGTATCACCGCAACGCAGCCTTGATGAGATCCTCCACCGTGGCGCCGGGCTCCTTCGCCGCCGCCTTTTCCACGCGTTGCAGCGCCTCGTTCTGGGGCACGCCCAGGGCCATCAAGGCCGCCACCGCCTCGGCGGCCGAACCTTCCGGCAGGTTTTCGGTACCGCCCGGGAGGACCGTTTTCGCGCCTTTCAACTCCAGGATAATCCGCTTCGCCGTCTTTTCCCCCACCCCCTTGATTTTCCGCAAAGCCGCCGCGTCCTGGCGTTCCACCGCCAGGAGGAACTCCTGCGGGGACATGCCGGACAAAATCTGCAAACCCATCGACGGCCCGACCCCGGACAGTTCAATCAGCCGCCGGAACAGCCCCCGTTCCTCTTCGTCCGCAAAGCCGATCAGCCGGAGTTCGTCCTCGCGCACCACCAGGTGGGTGAGGACTTTGACTTCCGTCCCCGCCGCCGGCAGGCGCCTTCCCACCGAAAGCGGCACAGTCAGTTCGTAGCCGATTCCGTTTGCCTCGACAATGACTTTTGAGGGGGATTTATGGACCAGAATGCCGCGAATATGATTATACATGGTGGTTTTTCCAAATATGGGCGGATCGCCTTTACCCTTGCGGGGACAGCCGGGATATGCGATAATGCCTCCCCGGGTGGGACCACCCGATTGAAGGCAAAAGAGCGGCGCCATCGACTGCTATATATTTGTTAGGCGCGCCCTGAAGTCAACATGAAAGGATTTTGCCATGCAGGAAAATTCTCCGATTTACCTGGACAACGCCGCAACCACCCGCACCGACCCCAGGGTGCTGGAAAAAATGCTCCCCTACTTCACGGAAAAATACGGGAACGCCGCTTCGCAATATTACGAACTTGGCCGCCAGGCCCGCGCCGCCCTCGATCAGGGACGGGAACAGCTGGCTAAACTTCTGGGCGCCAGCCCCGACGAAATCTACTTCACCGCCGGCGCCACCGAATCGAACAACTGGGCGATTCAAGGGACGGTCCTCGGCGGCAAGAAAAAACACGTCATAACCTCGGCCATCGAACACCACGCCACCTCGGAACCGCTCGAATGGCTCAAGAAGAACGGATACGGCGATTATACCGTGCTTCCCGTGGACAAAACCGGCAAAGTCAGCCCCGACGATCTGAAGAAGGCGCTTCGCCCCGACACCGGCCTGGTCACCATCATGCACGCCAACAACGAAATCGGCACCCTCCAGGACATCCCGGCTCTCGCCGAAATCGCCCGCGCCAACGGTTCCCTCTTCCACACCGACGCCACCCAGTCGGTGGGGAAAATCGAGGTCAAAGTCGACGCCCTCCAGGTCGACTCCCTCAGCCTGTCCGGCCACAAGTTCCACGGTCCGAAGGGAATCGGCGCCATGTACCTACGCAAGGGCGCGCGTTTGTCGTCAATCCTGCACGGCGGCGGGCAGGAGAGGAACCGCCGCGCCGGCACTTCGAACGTCGCGGGGGCGGTGGGAATCGGTGCCGCCGCCGAGTTCGCCGCCGAATACATCGCCGACGCGCCGCGGCAGGGCCGGATGGTCGAGGAAATTTGGGCCGGCCTCGAAAAGGCGATTCCGAAGATCCGCCGGAACGGCCACACCACCGAGCGCATCCCGAACCTCCTTTCGGTCTGTGTGGAAGGCGCGGAAGGGGAGGCGATTCTCGGCTACCTAGACATGTACGGCCTGCAGGTGTCGTCCGGATCGGCCTGCACCTCGGGGAGCCTCGAACCGTCGCACGTGCTGTTGGCCTGCGGGATTCCGGTCGAACTCGCGCACGGCTCCATTCGCATCTCGCTAAGTCATTACAATACGCCGGAAGACGTCGCCACCCTCCTCAGGAGCATGCCGGAAGTGGTGGCGCGGGTCCGGTCGATGTCGGTAACCTGGAAAGGTTAATCCGTACCGGAAAGGATAAATTTGTGAGCAAGTTCATCTTCATCACCGGCGGGGTGGTATCCTCCGTCGGCAAGGGTCTCGCCTCCGCTTCTATTGGCTATCTGCTGCGGGGGCGGGGTCTTCGTATCGCCATGTTGAAATTGGACCCCTACATCAACGTCGACCCCTCGAGCATGGACCCCCTCCAGCACGGCGAGGTGTACGTCACCGACGACGGCGCCGAAGGCGATCTCGATCTCGGCCACTACGAACGTTTCGCCGGGGTGACCCTGAACCGGCGCTCCAACATCCCCACCGGCAGGATCTACCAATCGGTCATCACCCGCGAGCGGAGCGGCGGCTACGGCGGCGGGACGGTGCAGGTCGTGCCGCATATCACCGACGCCATCAAGGAAACGTTCAAGCGCCTCGAAGGCCCTGACGTCGACGTGGTCCTGGTCGAATTGGGCGGGACGGTCGGGGATATCGAAGGCCTGCCGTTTATCGAGGCTTTCCGCCAGTTTTCATTGGAACGCGCCGACAACGACACGGTTTTCATCCACATCACCATGGTGCCGTTCCTGCGGGCCAGCCGGGAAATCAAGACCAAACCCACCCAGCATTCGGTGCAGAAGCTCAGGGAATACGGCATTCAACCCGACCTGGTGATTTGCCGCTCGGAGGAAACGATCCCCGACGCGGTCAAAGAAAAAATCGCCATGTTCACCAATGTCCGCCGCGACTGCGTGATTGACGAAAGGAACGCCGACCTCACCGTCTACGAGGTCCCGATAATTCTCCGCGAACAGCGCACCGATTCGATAATTTGCGAACGTTTCGGCCTGACTACCCCCGAACCGGATCTCCGCGACTGGCAGGCCATGCTCCACGCGGCGGCGAACCCGGAGGGAACGGTGGAAATCGCCGTCATCGGCGTCAACCACGCGCTGTCGGACAGTTACAAGTCCGTGTCCGAATCGCTCTTCCACGGCGGGGTGGCGAACAAGGTGCGGGTGGTGCGGCACGAAGTGGACGCGAACCAGTTGACCCCCGAGAACGTAGCGGAGAAGCTGGCGGGCGTGTCGGGGATTGTCCTGCCGGACGGCGGGCAACTCTGCGGGCCGGTCCTGGCCGCCGTGCGTTACGCGCGGGAGCGGGGGATTCCCTTCTTCGGCATCGGCCGGGGGGCGCAGTTCGCGGCGCTGGAGTTTGCCCGGGATGTGGCGGGCCTGCCCGGCGTATACCATCAAGGCGCGCCGGACCGGGAAAACCCGGTTCTCCAGGACGCCTTAATCACCCACCTGGACCGGGACGGCCACCCCTGCCTGGAGCGTTGCCTGTTCCGGAAAGGCCTTTTCGCCTGTGCGCTGGAGCGGGGCAGCAAGCTCCGCGCCGCCTACGGCGACGCCGAATTCGTGCGCGAACGGCACCGGAACGAGTATGAACTGAATCCCCTGCTCGTCGACAAGCTGAAGCAAGCCGGCCTGGTGATTTCCGGTTTCAATCCGGATTCGCAACTGGTGGAGGCCTTTGAAATCGCCGAGCATCCCTGGTTCGTGGGGGTGATTTTCCACCCCGAGTTCAAGAGCCGGCCGATTGCGCCGCATCCGCTGTTCCGGGCCTTTGTGGCGGCGGCGAAGGCAAACACCCGCTAATTCAAGAAAACTCACTGTCATCCCCCGGGGGAGAAAACATGGCCAAGAAAAACGCTGGCGACACGCCCCGCCTTTTCGGTGGCATCGACATCGGCGGCACGAAAATTTTCACCATGGTGGTGGACGAAAACGGCACCGTCCTCGCCACCGCCAAAAAGAAAACCAAAGGCGAAGGCGGTTTCAAGCAGGTTTGCGAACGTGCCGCCGAAACGCTCCGGGAAGCGGCGGAAATGGAGCACCTCGGCTTCGACCACCTGTCGGCGGTCGGCATCGGCGTCCCCATGCCGGTGTTGGTGGACGGCACCACTCCCACCGCCTCGAACCTCCCCGGCTGGAAAAACGCGCCCCTTATCAAAACCATGGAAACGCTCACCAACCGCCCCTGCTTCGGCGAGAACGACTGCAATCTCGGCACCTACGGCGAATACATCTGGGGGGCTGGGAAAGGCGCGAAAACTCTCGTCGCCTTTTTTGTCGGCACCGGGCTGGGAGGGGGCGTGGTTTTTCATGACCAGCTCCTGGTCGGCGAAAACCACATGGCGGCGGAGCTTGGCCACATCGTGGTTCAGGAAGGCGGCCGCATCTGCGGCTGCGGCAACCGGGGCTGCCTCGAGTCCTACGCTTCCAAAACCGGCATGGCCCGGCGCATCGCCTGGGAAATCCTGATGGAGGGCAGACCGTCCATGCTGACCCAAACCGCTCCGGACGGCAAATTCGCGACCATCAAATCCTCGATCCTGCAGGAGGCGTACCGGAAAGGCGACGCCGTCACCGTCCAGGCGCTGGATGAACTGGCGGAATACCTCGGGATCGGCCTTTCCACTTACATCAACATTTTTGGCCCCGATCTCATTCTCGTCGGCGGCGGCGTTTTCGAGGCGCTCGGGAAGGAACTGCTCCCCAAAGTGAAGGAGGCGGCGCGGCTCAGGACCTTCCCCAGGGTATCCTTCAAAGACACGAAAATCACCCTGTCGGTTCTCGGCGACAACGCGGTGGGCCTGGGCGCGGTGGCATACGCCAAGGCCTGTCTTGACAAACGATTGGGGAAATAGGTGCGGCGGGTACTTGTCATCGCGAACAGCGCCAAACCGCACGCCCTCGAATATGCGGCCCGCGCCGAAAAGGAACTGCGGCGGCTTGGGGCGGAGGTGTTCGTGTCCACCCACCGCCACGACGATTTGTCGCGTTTCCACGCCGAAATCGCGGTGGTTTTCGGGGGCGACGGGACGGTTCTGGGGACGGTCGCCGGGTTTGGCCAGTATGGGGAATTACCGGAAATCCTCGCCTTCAATCTCGGCCGCCTCGGTTACCTCGCCGAAAACCCGGCAGCCCGTATGGAGGAGATTCTCGGGGCGGCCATCGCCGGGGAGCTTATCGCCAGCCGCCGGATGCTGATCGAAGCCTCGACCCATCACGGCGGTGTCACCTGGCGGGATCACGCCTTGAACGAGTTTGTCCTCAGTTACCGCCAGGTGCGGCGGCAGCTGGCGATGTCGGTGAAGGTCGACGGCGAGGATCTCATGGATTTTCGCGGCGACGGCATGATCATTTCGACTCCGACCGGTTCGACCGCCTATTCCCTTTCGGCCGGTGGGCCGGTGGCGAGCCCCGAGTTGGAGGCGATGATTTTGACGCCGTTGTGTCCGCATTTATTGGCGAACCGGTCGTTGGTATTGAGTCCGGGGGAGGTTCTCACCATGCGGCATTACGGCGAGTTTGCGGTGGAGGTGACGGCGGACGGGCGTTATTGCCTGGAGCTGGAGAAGGGGCGGGATTTGACTTTGCGGATTTCCAGCCGCAGCGTCAATTTCCTGTTCGAGGCGAGGGGGCGGTATCGGCTGCTCAGGGAAAAGCTGGGGTGGGGCTGGGACGGGATTGTGCCGAATTTCCCGCTGGGGGAAGGGTAGTCCTGCAACGCCACTCTTGCGGGAACCGCTTCCACAAAAGTGGCATGAGTATATCGAGCGGCGTTGTGCTCGATTTCTTCGAAAACTCCATTCGAAAGGCACCCCCATGTCCGATCTCCCCTTTCCCCCCGAACACCTCCGCCTGGTCGACCGCCTCCTCGATTTGGCCATCGACGAAGACATCGGCTCCGGTGACGCCACCACCCTGTCCCTGTTCCCGAACCCGGGGAAATGCCGGGCCAATTTCACCGCCAGGCAGGACGGGGTGATGGCCGGCGGCGTTGTGGTCGAACGTTTGTACGGCAGGATCGGCGCCCGCTTCGCCGACAACGCCAAGGCGGTGACCACGAAACAGCTCTGCCCGGACGGCTCCCGTTTCCGGAAAGGCGACCGCCTCATAGAAGTGGAAGGGGACGCCGCCGTGGTCCTGATGGGCGAACGCTCCGCCCTGAACCTGCTGCAAAGAATGTGTGCGGTCGCCGGCCGGACCCGCGAATATGTGGACAAAACCGCCGGCACCAAAGCAGGGATTTACGACACCAGGAAAACCAACCCCGGCCACCGGGTCCTCGACAAACTGGCGGTCCGCGCCGGCGGCGGCCGAAACCACCGCATGGGCCTGTACGATATGATCCTCATCAAGGACAACCACCTCCTGCACTACGGCGGAGTGGCTGGGGCGATCCACGCGGCCCGGGGCCGGTCGAGCCTGCCGATCATGGTCGAGGTGGATCGGCTGGAGCAACTCGCCCAAGCGCTTCCGACCGAGCCGGATTACGTGCTCCTGGATAACATGAGTCCGGAGAAATTGGCCGAGGCGGTAAGAATGACCGACCAGGTCAGCAAGGAAAAGGGCCTGAAACGCCCGCTTCTCGAAGCGTCGGGCGGGATAAGCCTGGACACGGTGGCGGCGGCGGCGGCGAGCGGAGTCGACCGCATCAGCGTGGGAGCGATCACCCACGGGGCGGGGAGCGTGGACATCGGGCTGGATTTCGATTAGGAGCGACCACCAACCAACCGGAAGGCATTATCTGGCATTCAAATATGGTTTGAAGCTGCGGGACGAGCAGACCGGGAACTCGGAGGTGGAACGTTCCCAAAACGAGAATGAGGCATGAATCATGTGCAAATCATTTAAAAAATCCCTCTGGATCCTTCCCGGCTTGCTGGCTGTCGCCAATCTGGCCCGGGCGGCCGAGGAATACGCCGCCACCGATTTCACCCCCGGCGGCTGGGGGACCTTTTTCACCGAGGTGTTCCGGTCGGTCGATGTCATCGGCCTGGCTTTGGTGACGCTGTTCATCATCCTGGTGGGGATGTGCCTGGACCTGTTCAATCACCTGCGCATCGGCAAGCTGATCCCCGAGTCGCTTCTCGCCGATGTGCAGGAGGACATGACTAACGGCGAGTACGAGAAATGCCTGGAGGTGTGCGAGAAGTCCTCGTCCCTCATCGGGCAGGTTTTTTCGGCGGCGCTGGCGAAATCGGATTATTCCTTCGACCGCATGGAGGAGGCGATGCGGGGCGAGGCGAGGATCCAGGGTTTGGTGTGGCGGCAGTGGGTCGGCCAGTTCCGGATCATGGCGCTGACCGGATTCCTGCTGGGTTTTCTGGGGACTTTAATCGAGGCGATGCGGTTTATTTCGGACATGGTGGGCCGGCCGAACGTGGCCTTGGCGCTGGCGTCGTCCTTCGAGGCGAGACAGATGGCGTACTGCATCTTTTTCTCGCTGGTGATGGGTACGGTGATGGCGTTGACGGCGCTGGTGGCGTATACGGTGGCCAGCGCCAAATTGGAAAAAATCCTCCTTGAGGCCGAGCGCCTCGGGGAAGAGCTTCTCGACCCGTTCCGTCCCTTGCCGCTTACGCAGGAGGAATAACCCGTGGCCGTTTTCGGGTTTGTCATTTCGTATTTGCTGGGTTCGATTCCTTTCGGGTTATTATTGGGGAAGATGGCCGGCAAGGATATCCGGCGGGAAGGCTCGAAGAATATCGGCGCGACCAATCTGTGGCGGGTCTGCGGCTGGAAGTGGGGGCTTCTGGGCTTCCTGCTCGATTTCCTGAAAGGCTTCGCGGCGGTGGGGCTGGTGGCGAAGGTTTTCCCGGGCGGCCTAGCCCTCCCCTGGCCGGGGATTCTGGCGGCGGCGGGGGCGGTATGCGGGCACAATTTCCCGGTATGGCTGAAGTTCAAGGGCGGCAAGGGGGTGGCGACCTCGGCCGGGGCGATGGCGGGTTTGCTGCCGCTGCCGTTCCTGCTGGCGATAAGCGTCTTCGTGGTG
>JAVBQR010000152.1:0-5250 GCA_031548865.1 Planctomycetota bacterium | reverse complement strand
CCTCTTCGACGACGAGCATAACATGGTCCGTATCGACATGTCGGAATTCATGGAAAAGCACTCGGTCGCCCGCTTAATCGGCGCGCCTCCCGGTTACGTCGGCTACGAGGAAGGCGGTTACCTCACGGAAGCCGTGCGCCGCCGCCCCTATGCGGTGGTCCTCTTCGACGAAATCGAAAAGGCGCACTCGGACGTCTTCAACGTGCTCCTGCAGGTTCTCGACGAAGGCCGGCTCACCGACGGCCAGGGCCGCACCGTCGACTTCACCAACACCATCATCATCCTCACCTCGAACCTGGGTTCGCGGGAAATCTCCGCCGCCAAGGATATCGAGGCGCCGACCTTCCGCAATCGGGTCCAGGCCATTCTCCGGGAGCACTTCCGCCCCGAATTCCTGAACCGCATCGACGACGTCATCGTCTTCCACCGTCTCGGTTCGGAACAAATCCGCCAGGTCCTCGACATCCAGTTGCAGGGTCTCCGGACCCTTCTCGCCGGCAAGCACCTGAACCTGGAGATTTCACCGGAAGCGATGGATCTCCTGGCCAAGGAAGGGTACGACCCCGACTTCGGCGCCCGACCGCTGGCGCGGGTCCTGCAGAACCGCCTACAAAATAAGATCGCCGAGAAGATTCTGGAAGGGGCTTATCAGGACGGGGCGGTGATTCGTGTGGCGGTGAGGGATGGGGAGATTGTTCTGATGTGAAGCATCTATGATCATGTGCTACAAAATCCGCCTCCGGCTTGGAAGTCCGGGGGCGGATTTATGCTCCATTGCAATTTTTCAGCTGATTCATCCGTTCAAGCTTTGGGGTGTTTGGAGATTTTACGCACCGCCTTTTTCATGGCGGAAATCTCCTTGACGCTCAAACCCGACATATCCGCTAGCACTTCCAGTGGAACGTTTTTCAACAAGCCGACGCGTGCCACCTCCAGGGCCTTCCGCCGCTCGCCTTCCTCACGGCCTTCCTCGCGGCCTTCCTCGCGGCCTTCCTCACGGCCTTCCTCACGGCCTTCCTCACGGCCTTCCTCGCGGCCTTTCATTCTGCTTGCCTCAAGGTTCGCGGCGTGGTCGCGGCGAGCTTTTTCCCGACTTTCGGCACGCCGGCGGGCTATACTGTCGCCGCTCAAGTCGAGCAGGATTTCGACCGCCTCGGCAATTTGCGGTTCACGTTTTGCTGCCATTTTAAGTTCTCCTGCGGTTTTGGCCTTGAAAAAACTGAGCCAGGACCATAATGCCGTCGAATCGTGACGGCTGGGAAGCTTTGGGATTTCCAGGGCATGTATCTCCAACAGCCTTTCCGGATAATCGAGTTGATTTGCTTTGTCGTAAAGGGTGTAACAATGGTGATAGGCCGAATCTTCCCCGATTACCACATGATCGGTTATGACGATGCTGATCACCTGTTTAATCTGGCTGTAGTCCTCGCCTTTGGACATTTGTTCGGTTACCAGGCTGGCGGTGTAAAAAACCATTCGGCGCGGCAGGTTGGCCTGATAATCTATCTGTACCTCGACGTCGATTACCCGCCGGGATTTGGTGTGGATTTTCAAGTCGAGGATGCCGATTTTTTCGTCGGGATAATTTTTCCCCAGTACCGGATTGACGATGCTGATACCATCATAATCCTCGTGAGGAATATCGAGAATTGACTGTAGGAAAGCGGTTAGAATGCGAACATGCTTGGGGTTCCCCATTATCAGCTTGAACACAAAATCATTCATGGCCGACAGCGGTTCGGGGTGTGAGGTAGAACGTTTCATGGTCTGTCCTTGTCATGTTTGCTTGCCGCTTCCATTATAGTCAAGACCTGGACTTATGCAAATAAGCGCCACAAATTCGGATTAAACTGAACTTTTGCCAAGCGGTGATTTAACTCTACAACGCGACATTTGCGGGAACCACATCCGCAAATGTCGCGTTGTAGAGCTATTTCCCCATTCTTGACGGCACTCTTCGCCTCTGTTGTCGACGGATCTTGGCGGTTGTGGATTCCGGCACATCGTCCAAGTACGTCACTTTGAGGGCGTCAATCACCATTTGATTCAGGCTTTTCCCGGTGATTTCTGATTGCTGCGCCACAAAGGCGTGGAGTTCCGGCGGAAGGCGCAGAAGTACCCGACCCGAACGCGGCTGTTCCGGCGTTTTTTGGGTTTCTTCGCAGGCAGCCAAATAATTGTCCAGAACGTCGTGAAAATTTTGCCTTACCTCGGCAATACTGTCGCCATGAAAAACCAGTATGTCGTTGATGCCCACCACCCGCCCCACCAAGCACTCATCCTCGGCTGAATATTGAATCAGGGCGGAGTAGCCCTTGTACTCCATTATATTCCCGTTCATGGTTCGACTCCAATAGACTTTAAAAACCCCCTGGCTGCCTTCACCTGATACGGTTTCGCCTCGTTGCCGGGATGAGGCCGATGAAATCCGACGTTCTTGCCGTCTTTTACAAAACCCACGGCGGAGCCGGGTTTATTGACCACCTTGCACCCTATGGCACATAACAGGTTCTCGATATCCCTGAACGGTAAGGTGCGGGGGGCCGGGGTGGAGAAAATCGCGTTGAGTGTCTTGCGGTGTTTGGGGTTCATCCGCTTATGGTACCACAGATGATAGCTGTGTCAAAATATTTCGTGTTGCATTAGTAAAAAGCGCCGCGATCCCCCGGATCGCGGCGCCAAGTATTTTCGGACGTTTTGCCTCACAAAACCGGCGATACTATCGAAACTTACTTCTCCACCTCCGACATCTTCACCGGCCGGTTTTCCTTGGCCGACTTGATGGCGGCGTAGCCCATCAGGACCGAGACCTTGCCGTCGATGCCGGTGGATGGCGGGGTCTTCTTGTGTTTGACGCAGTCGACGAAAACTCGTCCCTCTTCCATGTAGGCCTGCATGTAGCGTTCGAGGAAGAAGTTCTGGATCGGGGGCTGCTTGTAGCCGGTTTTCGTGGCCATGGCGGTGTTATTTTCGTGGATGTTGATGGTGTAAACTTTCCCCTTCGAGCCGAAGACTTCGGCGCGCTGATCGTAACCGTAGACGGCGCGGCGGCTGTTGTCGATGTGGCAGATGGCCCCTTTCTTGAAGCGGATGGTCACCATGGCGGTGTCGTAGTCGCCGGCCTTGCCGATTTCCGGGTCGACCAGGCAGGTGGCGCAGGCGTAGACTTCTTCCGGTTCGTCATTGAGGAGGAAGCGGGCCAGGTCGAAGTCGTGGATCATCATGTCGAGGAAGATGCCGCCGGAGACCTTGACGTATTCCATCGGGGGCGGGGCGGGGTCGCGGGAATTGATGAGGCACATCTCCGGGTTCCCGATGTCGCCGGCCAGCATGGCGTCGTGGAGGCGTTTGTTGCCGGTGTCGTAGCGGCGGTTGAAGCCGACCATGAGGATGACGCCGGACTTCTTGACCGCTTCGAGGGCTTTGTCGATCTTCGCCATATCGAGGGCGATGGGTTTTTCGCAGAAAATGTGCTTTTTGGCGTTGGCGGCCTCTTCCATGATCGGCGCGTGGGTGTCGGTGGAAGAGCAGATAAAGACGGCGTCGATGTCCTTGTCGGCGAGAATCTTTTTGTAATCGTCATACACGGCGGGGATGTGATACTCGGCCGCCAGCGCGTCCGCCGCCTTCTTCACCACGTCCGAAATAGCGGTGACCTTCGCGCCCGGAACCATGCTGAGAGACCGCGCGTGGACCTTGCCGATGCGGCCGGCCCCAATCAGCCCAATGCGAACAACATCCGACATAACCTTCTCCTAATAAGTGAGCCACAGCCAATGCGACATCCGGGAAGAATGGAGCTGAGGTTGGATCATTTATACATGGTGCTAACGAGAATTTTCCCTGCCGATCCCTTTGCGGACGCGTCCAGCCCCGTTTGGATGTTCTCGAGGGAGACGCGGCCGGTGACTGCTTTACGCATGTCGATGCGGCCGGCGGCCATGAGGTTGATGACGTCGGGGTATATGCCGCAGCCGGACTGGCCGTTCGAGCCGGAAATCCGCGCCGCATTCCACATGAATTTATACATGTCTACCGAAGTCTTGCCGACCCGGTGGCCGATTTGGCAGGTCTTGCCGCCGATGCCGATGGCGCCTTCCATAACCGGGTAGGTGGCGGGGTTGGCGCCGGCGCACTCGGCGAAAGTGGTTATGCCTTGGCCGTTCGTCAAATCCATGATATATTCGGCGACGCGGGTCGGGGATTCGTCGGACATCTTCACCGGGTCGGCGACGTAGTCGGCGCCGAGGTCCTTGGCCAGCTTCTGGCGTTCCGGGCTGGTTTCGAAACAGAACAATTTCGCCGTGCCGGTGGTCTTGAGGAGGGCGACGGCGGCAAGGCCGACCGGACCGGCGCCGAAGACGCAGGAGTGCCCGCCCGGGCGCTGCAGGTGGCCGCAGACGAAGAGGCCGTTGTAGGCGACGCCGACCGGTTCGATCATGGCGCCTTGCTCGAGGGCGGCCGTGTCGTCGCCGTAATAGTTCTTGAGGTCGTTCAGGAGATAACAGTGTTTGGCCTTGATGACCGCGAATTCGGCGAAGCCGCCGTCGAAGGTGAGGCCGGGCTCGTCGAGGTTGCGGCATTGGTTGAACATGCCGCGCCGGCAGGCGTCGCACATTCCGCACCAGTGCATGGATTCGACCGCCACCAGGTCGCCCGCTTTCAGGTTTTGCACGTCTTTTCCGACTTCGACGATGCTGCCGGAGAATTCGTGCCCGGTGATGATGGGGTAGCGGCTGTGGCCGTCGTATCTGGTGTAGCCGTCGTCGTCCTTCCGAAGCAGGTGGGCGTCGGTGCCGCAGATGCCGGCGGCGCCGATTTTCAGCAGCACTTCATCAGGCCTTGGCGTTGGCTGGGGACGGTCGGTGACAGAACCGCGAATGTTTTTAAAGATTGAATTGCCGCGCATGGCGCGCTTGGTGTCCAGTTCGCGCTTGGACAGTTTATAGCCAGCTTTGGGCGCCCAATCAGCTTCGACGTAAAAAGCCCGCATGAGGTTTTCCTTTCGAGCGAGAGAAAAGTATCCACAAAAAGAACTTTTTGGGAAGGGGCAATTTTGATATTTTAAAAACTTTTTAAATATTCGACCGGGAGTTGCGCTTGCCGCGATATGGCTCAGTTGGGAGCTGGTGTTGGCGAGGCGGTTCTGGTATTATTCACTGAAGTTTTGCAAAGTGACGATTGAACCGCCAATCGCCACTTTGCAAAAATCGTTTTTGCCCGAATTTCAGGGGTTTTTGCTTTTACAAA
>JAVBQR010000173.1:0-5040 GCA_031548865.1 Planctomycetota bacterium | reverse complement strand
AAAACCCGCCCGGAACATATTTTCCGGCAGAGATGGTTTTTCGTATACACCCGGGCAACTCAAGCGGAAATTTGTCGCCGTCATTCATACTAGCGAGGAGATTTTACCAATGATTGTCCTGGTTATCAACTGCGGCTCGTCATCCATCAAGTATCAATTGTACAATATGCCGGAGAAGAAAGTGCTAGCCAAGGGTCTGGCCGAAAAAGTCGGCGACACCGATTCCATCCTCACCCACCGCCGCGGCGAAGAGAAGTTCGTCATTGAAAAAGCCATCCCCAACCACAAAGTCGGCATCGAACTGGTCCTCTCCTGCCTTACCTCGAAGGAAATGGGCGTCATCGCCAGCCCGCACGAAATCAGCGCCGTAGGCCACCGCGTCGTCCACGGCGGCGAAAATTACTCCGACGCCATGCGTATCGACCCTTCGGTCCTGTCCTGCATCGAACAGTGCTCCGAACTCGCCCCCCTCCACAATCCCCCGAACCTCATCGGCATCAACGAATGCCGCGCCGCCCTGCCGGGCGTCCCCATGGCGGCTATTTTCGACACCGCCTTCCACCAGACCCTTCCCAAGCGGGCTTTCCTCTATCCCCTGCCCTACGAAACGTACGAGAAATACCGCATCCGCAAGTACGGTTTCCACGGCACCAGCCATGCCTACGTCACCCACCGGGCCGCGACCCTCCTCGGGAAACCGGTCGATGAAGTCAACCTCGTCACCTGCCATTTGGGGAACGGTTGCTCCATCACTGCGGTGCGGGGCGGCAAATCCGTCGACACCACCATGGGCTTCACCCCCTTGGCCGGCCTGATGATGGGAACCCGCTGCGGCGACATCGATCCGGCGATTATTCCCTATTTGAATTCCAAGCCGGAATACAACAAAATCTCGGAAATCGACAAACTCCTCAACAAAAAATCCGGTCTCCTCGGTATCAGCGGTGTATCGAACGACATGCGCGCCCTCCATGCCGAAGCGGAAAAATCGGGGAAGGATTCCCGCGCCAAGCTGGCCCTGGACATGTTCTGCTACCGGGTCAAGTTCTATGTCGGCGCCTATATGGCCATTCTCGGGCGGGTCGACGCGGTCTGCTTCATGGGCGGCATCGGCGAGAACGACTTCTGGGTCCGCGCCGCATCCCTGAGCGGCATGGAAAACCTGGGCCTGGTGATGGATTTGGAAAAGAACAAGGTTTCCCGCGGCAAAGAGGAAGACCTGTCCATCGTCGGCTCGAAAGTGAAAATCCTGGTCGTTCCCACCGACGAGGAAGGCTGGATCGCCGAAGAGACGTACAACCTTTGCAAATGAATCCGGCGTCGCGATTTAAAAAACGGCGCTCCAAAACAAAAATGCCATAGACTAGTAGGTTGTCTTTTGATCAATTACGATAGCTGAACGTATCTCCGGACCCTGTGCCGCCGCAAACTTCCCCCCACCGTCATCCCGGCGTCTAGGCGTTGAACCGGGGTGTAAACGCTTGCGTGCCGGGACCCAGTGGGGTAAACAGCAGCTACGCATAATTTTATCAACAACTTTCAATATGTGGTCATGGTGTTATCGTTTCGTAGCCAATGTTTCCCCCACTTGGTCCCGGCACTCCAACGTTTGCCCCCCGGTTCAACGCCTAGACGCCGGGATGACGGTGGGGGGAAGTTTGCGGTGGCACAGGGTCCGGAGACACGCACCACCACCGAAATTTTGACAGAGGCAAGGCACCAGACGCTCCGGAAACCAGTGTTCCGGAGCGCTTTTCGTTTTTATAAACCTTAACCCAAACGCCGCCGCCGCGCTTATATATAGATATGGGATTTTCGGCGAAGGAAAATTCCAGCACTGCGACAATAACAAGAATCGTGAAAACTATTATAGGGCGGCTCTAAAAGGTTTTTAGAGCCGCCCAGCGCTTCCCCCTCTGGAGACGCCATGAAAAGCATGCCGCATAGTATGCAGCAAGGGGTTATTCTGTCAGTTTTGGTTTCCTGCCTTATTTTTTGCCTGAACTTTTCCACCAACGCCGGAGATAACATCGGCCAAGACACGCTCAATCGACTAAAAGCCGCCACCGTTCAAGTCAAAGTCGAATACGCCCAACCTTTCGAAAACAACAGCAGCTGGGGAACCGGCTTCCTCGTCGGACCTGGCCTGGTGATGACCAACGCCCATGTCGTCTCGGATAAAATCCCCACCCGTGTTTTCGTCCATAACGACTATCTTTCCCCCGTCGAAGCCCGGGTCGTGGCTTTCCGCTATGACACAAACGACGTCGACAAAGGGGACATCGTCGAATACATCGCCCACACCATCATGAAGCGGGCGCGAATCAGCGGCATCAATCTCGCCAACCCTTTCACCAGCTACGATGTCGCCCTCCTGAGCTTCGACCCGAACGCCGCGCAAAATCTGCCCATGCTGGCTTTTTCCCCGCAGGCCATTCCGAACGAAAGCGTCTACGCCATCGGCTATCCCGGTGCGGATCAGCCTTCCGAACACCGCTGGCAGCAGTACAGCTCCAGCTCCCGTTCCTCAACCCCGGTCACCGTCACCGCCGGCCGGGTCCGGCAGGTGATTGAAGGCGCGCCGCGTCTCGTCATGCATGACGCCTTGTCTAAATTCGGCAATAGCGGCGGCCCGGTCGTGAACGCCAGGGGCGAGGTCGTCGGCATGCAGACCTGGAGCGCCGAAGCTGACGGACAGGGCACGGTCATTTCCTTCGCCTTGTCCGGTAACGATCTCGCCAATTTCGTGCGCCAGCGGGGGTTTGTCACCGGACAACCGAATGCTCACGACTACCGGACTTTCGTCATGCGGGCGGCGGATGCCGGCGACGCGAATTTCCTGGCGCTGGCAGGCCTCTTTTCCTTTTTGGGAGACGGCGGTTTCGGCCACGACCACGAGGCGGCGACGCGTTATCTGGCTGAAGCCATCAACCGGGATCCGCAGAATCCTAACGCCTATCTTTACCGCGCCGGTTTGGCGGCGGTACTGGCCCGCTCGCAAAACCTTCGCACCCAGGAGCAGGCGGCGAGGCTCCTTCAAATAGCCAACAATTCCACCCGGGTCGGCCCCGGTTCGCGACATCCCGACAACCGCCTGTTGTCCTACGAGGCCGCCTTGTACATGCAGGGCCGCGCCGGGCAATTCCCCTACAACCCGAACCGTTCCCTCGTCTTGGCCGAAAAAGCCATGGAAGACGGCTCTTACGCGATTCCCCTGGCCCTGACCGGTTTCCTGTATTATTTCGGCGACAGCAGCGCCGGCCGGAACCACGAAATGGCACTGGAGAACGCCCGCGAATCGGCCCGGAACGGCATCACCGAAGGCATCGCCCTCCTCGCCCATATGTACTACGATTCCGACGCCATCCCGAAAAACGATTACAATCAGAAAACCGCCCGTTTTCTGGCCAAATACGCGGCGGATCGTAACGACCCTTGGGCTTTGGGGCTCCTCGCCAACATGTATTACGAATCCGGCGACGCCGGCGAACGGGAGCAGGCTTACGAACTGGCCCGGCGCGGTCTGGATAGCGGGAACCGCTTGGCGGCTTACTGTCTGGGACGCATGGCATGGGACGCCTATTTGGCGAATCCGGCCGACGCGACCCAGGCGGCAAAGGCTTGGGCGCTCCTGGACCTCGCCGAAAAGCGGGGAGTGCGGATCAATTTACCCGGAAACGGTGGTTACGGAGCGGCATTACACTCGGCGGGACAGATTCTCGCCAGTCTCCCGGCCGATGTGCAACCGTGGATCCGGCAGGAAGGCATGCGGGAGCTGCAGGTCATGGGCGGGATTCAGGCACCGATGCAATAAAAAACTCCAATGGAACAACAGAAACTACTTGCGCGCTTCATTTGAAGCAACGCTCCTCCGCACCTTGCTGCGGAGGAGCGTTATTTTCAGGAGAATTACGGGGACATGATGTTTATACTGGTGCGAAGCAAAATGGTGAAATTCCTTTTTCACCACAGAGGCACAGAGGACACTGAGGTTCACAGAGTCCTTGAGAAATTGGGATAAACAGAAATACTTGATAAATATAAAAAATTTATTAACCGCCCCCGACTTTTCCTTTCAGTTACTCTGTGAACCTCTGTGCTCTCTGTGCCTCTGTGGTGAAAAAGCATTTTCACCATTTCGATGTGCGTCAGGTATGATTATGCGGCTGTTCGCATAATTAAATTTCGTGTCCCCGTAATTCGCCGTTCGCCCAGCCACTAAAACAGCTTCCGCAGACCGTTTGCCCCGCCCGCCTTCTCCACTTTCTCCCAGCCGCCGCCGGAAAGTTTACGGCCGGCTGGGGTCTTAATCACCAAACCTTGGCGAATCAAATAAGGTTCGTAGACGTTTTCCAAAGTGTCCTCTTCCTCCCCCACCGTTACCGCCAGCGTTTTCAGGCCCACCGGGCCACCGTCGTGTTTGGCCAGAGTGTCCAAATATCGCCGGTCCATTTCGGTAAGCCCTCCCACGTCGACCCCAAGCATCTGCAGGGCTTCGCCGGCGATTTCCCCGGTGATGTTGCCGTCGCCCTTGACTTCGGCGACATCCCGGGCCCGGGCGAGAAAGCGGTTGGCGATGCGCGGGGTGCCGCGCGAGCGGCTGGCAAGTTCGCGTTCGCCTTCGGGGGTGAGTCCGACCCCGAGGATTTGCGCAGAGCGGCGGATGATTTGGCACAGTTCCTCCGGCGCGTAATAGTCCAACCGTTCGAGAATGCCGAAGCGGGCGCGGAAGGGGGCGGTCAGCAGGCCTTCGCGGGTAGTCGCGCCGATGAGGGTGAAGCGGGGGATTGATATGTGATAGCTTCGCGCGTGCATGCCGGAGTCGAGGACGATGTCAATCGACCAGTCTTCCATGGCGGAGTAAAGATACTCTTCGACCACGGCCGAGAGGCGGTGGATTTCGTCGATGAAGAGGATGTGGCCTTCCTTCAGGTTTGACAGCAAACCTGCCAGGTCGGCGGGTCGTTCGAGGGCGGGTCCGGAGGTGAGGTGGAATTCGGTGGCCATTTCGGTGGCGACGATGCCGGCGAGGGTGGTTTT
>JAVBQR010000017.1:0-15292 GCA_031548865.1 Planctomycetota bacterium | reverse complement strand
GGCGGCGGGGGTTTGGACCTGGATGATGTTCTTGGAATAAACAGTGCTGGCGGCGCCGATGTTCCCCACCTCGACCGCTGCGGCGGTGGCAGTGGTGGCAGCGGTACTTACCGAATTGGCCAGGGAAAGCCCGCCGACCAGGCCGCCGCCGTAGAGGCCGAGCAGGTTGCTGGCGGCATAGACACTACCAAAGTTAGGTGACGTCTTAAGCGCCGCCGTGACCGTGACCTGGTTCTCTTGGAAGGTGCCGGAGATGTTGCCGACCTGGGTGGCGTTGGCGCCGTTCGTGCCTCCGCTTTCGGCTTTAAAGCCGGCGTTCGCCAGCGAGGCGGCGCCGAATAGGCCGCCGCCGAAGAGGCCGTCCAGGTTGGACGAGGCAGAGGTGGCGGCGGAAATGCCCAGGGTGGTATTGGGAGTGGTGTTGGTGCCGGGGGTTTGGACCTGGATGAGGTTGCCGCTGAAAGTGCCGGTGATACCGTCTGACAGGGCAAGTTCAACCGCTGCGGCGGTGGCGGTGGAGCGAATCGAATTGGCCAGGGAAAGTCCGCCGGCCAGGCCGCCGCCGTAGAGGCCGATCAGGTTGCTGCTGGCATAGCCGACGGCTCCGCTTTCCTTCGTCTCGAGCGCCGCCGTGACCGTGACCTGGTTCTCTTGGAAATTGCCGGAGATGTTGCCGACCAGGGTGGCGTTGGCGCCGTCTGCGCCGCCGCTTGCGGCATCTCTGAAGGCGTTCGCCAGCGAGGCAGCGCCGAAGAGGCCGCCGCCGAAGAGGCCGTCCAGGTTGGACTGGGCATAGTCCCAGGCGGAAATGCCCAGGGTGGTGTTGGGAGTGGTGCCGGGGGTTTGGACCTGGATGATGTTCTTGGAATAAACAGTGCTGTCGTTACCGATATCGCCCATCCGCACCGCTGCGGCGGTGGCGTCGGCGATGGCGAGGGGGGATTGTTCATACGCATTGGCCAGGGAAAGCCCGCCGACCAGGCCGCCGCCGTAGAGGCCGAGCAGGTTGCTGATTGCGCTAACCCCCGAAGTCGTCACGTTGGCGGTGATGCTGGCGCGGTTGTTCTGGTAGCTGCCGCCGACCGAACCGACCGCGATCGAACCGTCATGGGTGGCATTCCCACCCGTCGCGTTCAGCACCAGCGCCGAGCCGGCGATGCCGCCGCCGAACAGGCCCAGTACGCCGCTGTTTGGGGTTTTTTGGGTGGGCTTAACTTCCAGAAGATTGTTGCTTACCGTGCCGGTCAGGTTGCCGATGGCATAGTGCATGTTGTTGGCACTGGCAGAAGTGCCCTCAGCGAACAAGCCGTTCCCCACCACAAACCCGGTGAAGAGCGACTCCTTCGGAAGCAGGCGCAGGTTGGCTACGGAGAGGCTGAGGCTGAGGGGGGTGGGGATGCCGGTGTAGGGGGCGGTGTTAGCCCAGGTCAGGAGCGAGTCGGTATAGGCAACTGTAAGATAACTGATGGTCGTGCCCGGTCCGCCGGTGCCGGCCAGGTTGCCGGTGATGCTGAAGGAGGTACGGGAGCCAAGGTTGTAAGGGTTGCTAGCGGTATTGGCCGTAAGCACCGGATTGAAGCCGGTGGCGAAGGTGATGTCGGTGGCGTTGCCGAGGTTCGGGTTAAGCGCGTCCAAGAAAGCGGGGTCGCCCGCCACCTCGACCGCCTGCGCCGGCCCCGCCGTCAACCCGACCAGCAGCGCCAGAATCAACCCGCAAACCCATCTCCCCGGCCGCGCCGCCGGCCCCTGTTCATTAACCTTATGCATATGACGCCTTCCCCGCAGTGAAGCGCAAGTGGGGGTTTTTCGGGGACAGGCGGGAAAGGGCTTGTCCTATTTTCCCCGCCTTTGGCGCCTGTCCCCGAAAAACCCAGGCTAAACCTACTACGCGACGGTTGTGGGAACTGCACCCACTACAGTCGGGTGGTAGAACTAGCCTATTGTACGCCGCCGACCGCGTAAAACCAGGGGGAATTCGGGGAAATTATGTTTGAAGTTGCGTTTACTAGGTATTGTAAACAGGTTTATTTTGAATATGCGCCCAAGCGTCACGACCGGAAGGTGCGTTCTATTTCGTCGACTTGATCTTTGGACATGGGTGCCGCCGCATTCATGGTCATGGAGATCCAGGTCATTTTCGCCGCCGCCTCGGTGACTTCCAGCCGGTCGAAGGCGTTGAGCATGCTTTTCCCGACACACAGCACCCCATGGTTTTGCATCAGAACGACGTCCGCACCTTTGATGCAATCGGCGACGATATCGGCCAGACCTTGCGAACCCATGATGCAATACGGCGCACGTTTCGGCGTGCCCAGAACCGCATACGCTTCGGCGGTGAGATGGAAATTGATGTCCTTGTTCATCGCGGCGAACGAGGTCGCGGTGACCGGGTGGGCGTGGACTACCGCCTTGACATCGGGGCGTGCCCGGAGAACGGACAGGTGCATGCCGGTTTCGATGCTGGATTTGAACCGGGGGGTGAGGTTTTCTCCGGCTAGGGTGAACATGGCGATCTGATCCCCCTGCAATACCCCCTTGTCGAGGGATGAGGGAGTGATCAGGACGATGTCCCCATCCACGCGCAGGCTTAAATTACCGCCGGAGCAGGTCGTCAAACCCTGGGTGTATAAACGACGCATGAAATAGGCGACTTCTTCGCGCTGGGCGGCATATTCCTCGTACTTCGACATGTGAATTCCCTTTCTATGAAATGGGCGGTGATACCGGACGGCGGTTCGGGGTATTGACGGCAACGAGTAAAAAACGCGAGGAATTCGGGGACACGATCGAATTTCCCCTCAGACCACCTGATTGGGCATCGGCTCCTTGTTGCCGTAGGCGATGACGTTGGCGGCGACCATCCGTGACTGGTGCCGCACGACGTCGGCGGTCGCGCCGCCGATATGGGGCGTGACGATGAGGTTGTCCAGTCCCAACAGGGGACTGTCGCGGTAAAGGGGTTCGTTTGCAAACACGTCCACGGCGGCGCCGGCGAACAGGCCTTCCTTGAGGGCGTTGTACAGATCCATTTCCTGTACCAACGCGCCTCGGGCGGTATTGATGAGGTAGGCCGTTTTCTTCATTTGCCTGAAACGTTCCATATTCATCATATTGGTCGTTTCCGGGGTCACCTTGGCGTGCAGGCTGACAAAATCGGCATCGGCGAGCAGCGAAGCGAGATCGCGTTTTTCAACCCCGCTTTGCGCCGCCGCTTCCTCCGAAACATAGGGGTCGAAAACCAGCACCCGCATATTGAACCCCTTGACGGCCGGAACCAGCAGGCGGGCAATCGCGCCGAATCCCACCAGTCCCAGGGTCTTTCCCGAGATTTCGAGGCCCCGGTATTTGAGGTACGCCGGCGGCATTATGGCGGGATGATGCCAGATGACGTCCTTGCCGTTTTCGTTGCGGGAAGCGCCCGGCTCCAAGGTGCAGGCCCCGGACTTGACCGCCATGTAGGCCTGGGGAATCATCCGGGCGCAACAGAGCATCAAGCCGACGGCCATTTCCACCACCGCCATCGCGTTTCGCCCCGGGGAGACGGAGACCTTGATGCCCAACCGGCGACAGCAGTCCAGGTCGATATTCGCCGGGGTGGTCCGCACGCTGGCAATGCCCCCGAGGAACGGGGCCGCCCTGGTCAACACTTTTTCGGTCAGCGGTTGGGCTTCGAGAACCAGTATTTCCGGACGGTGTTCCTCCAGCATGGCTATGAGGTCATTTTCCGATATCGCCTGTTCCGCCCAACGCGGGTGTTGATAAACGTCGTAATGCCGGCAGATGGCTTCCAAGGCGGACCTTTCCAGGGGGGCCAGGAGAAGCAGTTTGGATTTCATGATGAATTTTCCTTCTCTACAGGGTATTCATGCGGAGCCATGCTCACGCCTCGATTTCGCCGAGCCAGCGTTCATAGCGAGCGAGCAGCTTCTCGTCCGCCCGTTTCGGAAGAGCCTTGAACCATGAGGGCTCACCCATCGCGGTGTAGGCCTCCTCAAGCGAGGCGTATTCGCCGACGGCGATCCAGGCTTGAATGGCCGCGCCGCGCGAGGTGGTTTCAAGTTCTCCGGTAAGTAACACCTCCTTGTCCGGATTGAGGACGGACAAGGCATTCTGCAGCCTGACGCTGGCGGAACCGCCCCCGGTCAGGAAAATCCGCCGTAGCGGCGTACCCTCAATTGCCGCCAGTTGCCGGGCGTTCTCGTGAATGGCGAAGGCGAGGTTCTCGACAAACGCCGGAATGATGGCGGTGAAAATGTCCCGTTCGTCGTTATCCGCATACAGGGACAGGCGGGGCAGGCGCGTGGTTCTTCCGATATCCGCAATGACCGGACCCCAGTGCATGGTGACGCCGTCCGGGTCGGCGGTATCGCCGGCGAACAGATCGTACAGCGGCTTTCGCTCTAGGCCCACCATTCCGGGCAGTCGCCGCGCCAGGCCGAGGAAACGATCCATAAGCTTGCGGTGGACGATGCCGCTCATGGTGCAATTGCCTTCGAGGGCCCACTTGCCGCCGTAGTAGGGAGAAGTGTAAACCCGCCGCTTTGCATCAACCCTAAGCTCGCGAATAGGCAGGAAAACCGGCGTCGTCGAACCATTGACGGCGACGGCGTCACCTTGCCGGATATTGCCGCATCCCAGTGTGGCGGACTGGGTGTCAGACGCGGCCATGATGACGGGAACGGAATTCAAGCCGAGTTCCCGGGCGAGGGCCCCGGACAAATTGCCCGCGCTCCCGCCGGTGCGGACGACCGGGGCGAGCGCCACGCCTTCAGCCGCGAAATATTTGACCAGATCGTTCGACCAGGTTCCGGTGTAAATATCGAAGAGGAGCGTTTCCACCGCATTGGTCCATTCCGAGACTTTGATGCCGGTGAGGCGGAATGCCGCGTATTCGTTCAGCATCAGGAGCGAAGCAATCCTGACCCGCAATTCCGGCCGTTCCCTACCCGCCCAGAGAATCCGCGCCCCGGGAAACCAGCAGGCCGGCCAACGGGCGGTCCGGTCGAAAACCCGGGCGCACTCTTCCTGTCCCATGCGTTCGCACAAGGGTTGCGCGCGGCCGTCCAGATTCGGGAAAGCCATAAGGGGCTCGTCGTCCCGATCCAGAAAGACGCAACCGTGCCTTTGGCTGGTCACCGCCAGGGCTTGGATATCATTCGCCGGGACGGCGGACTCGGCCAGGGTCTTCAGTATGGTGCGTTTGACTGCGGCGAACATTTCCCTGGCGTCCAACTCATAGCCTTTGGTCGCGGCGTCGGCGGCATAATGGATTTCCTCATAGGCGCCGGCCCACAATCCGCCGGCGGGATCGCCGAGGCAGGTGTGCACTCCGCCGGTGCCGATATCCAGGATGAGCACATGCTTCATGTTTCCCCCCATGATTTCACCGCGACCTCAGGCTGGCGGCGAGAAGGATGATGAGAATGATTAAACCCAGGAAGAAGTTCCGCAGATAGAATTGGACGCCCACCAGGGTCAGCCCCACGTGAATAGAGGCGAAGAGAATCGCCCCGAAGGCGGTTCCGAGGGCATTGGGGCGATCCCGCCGGGAAAGAAAGCGGCTGATGAAGGCCGCGCCGATGGCATCCCACAAGAAACTCTGCCCGACCAGCGGCTGTCCCGAACGCACCTGCGACGCGACCAGGACACCGGCCAGGGCAGAGGTCAACCCCGACACCACATAGGCTCCGGCTATATAGATGCGAATGGAAATGCCGGCGTTGACCGACCCGCGCAAACTGGCGCCGCAGGCATAGAATTTCCTTCCGAACGAAGTCTTGTCCAGAACCAGGTAGAAAACCGCGGTGAGGATGACCAGGGACCAGATGGGCAGCGGAATCCCGAGGATTTCCCGGCGAAACAGCTTCCCCAATCCCACTTTTTCCCCGTAGAGATATATGGGAAGTCCGCCTTTGGTGAGAGCGCGCTCGATACTGGAACCGATGAACATCACGGACAAAGTGGCGATGAGAGGTTCGAGATTGAACCGCGCCACCAGGACCGCGTTCAGGAGACCGATGATCAGGCCGATCAGGCACCCGAGGGCAATGGCGGACAGGAGGCTGTGCTTCGACTGGATCATCAGGGCCATGGCGATGCCGGTCAGGCCGACGGTGGTCCCGGCACTCATATCGATCCCCCGCAGGCCTAGGGTGAGCAAAATGCCGAGGGCTATGGGCGCGGTTATGGAAGCCCGCATGAGGATTTCCCGCAAGTTGCCGAGGGACAGGTACTCGCCGTTCACGGCGCTGAAAAACAAGATCGCCACGGCCAGGGTTATGTAGGCGAAGTAGTCGAGCACGAAGCGCCCCGCCCCGCCCTGTTTGGTTAGGCTATTCATAGGTGACGATGTCTCCCCTGAGTATGGAATTGCCTAGCACCACGAAAATGACCAGCACGCCCTCGACCATTTTGATCCAGTAGGACTGGACGCCCATCAGACCGAGGCCGTTGGCGAGAAAGCCGACGTACAGCGCGCCGGCGAAGGCGCCAAGGACGTTGACCACATTTTTCCGCGATATGGCGAGGCCGAAATAGACCGCCAGAATAACCGAAAGTTGATTGATGTAGGCGGATTCGCTGGGGTAGCCGGAAAGTTGTCCCAGGTAGAGGACGGACGCTATCCAGCACAGCGCGCTCATGGCTAGGAATGAGGCGTATTGAAGCGTCTTCACCTTGAGGCCGGCTTTCTTTGCCGCTTCGAGGTTGCCTCCCACGGCGTAAAGGTAGTTGCCGTAGGGGGTGGTGTGCATCAGGATCAGGGTTAACGCCAGGGTGGCGAAGACAATCCACAGGGTTATCGGAACTTGGAGGAAACTTCCGAAGCGGATGGATTCGAACAGGGGAGATTCCGCCGGAACATAATTTCCCTTGCTGATGAATTTCTCCAGTCCCAGCAGCATCAACATGGTGGCGATGGTGGTCAGCCAGGGGTGGATGCGCATGTTGACGATGAGAAACGCGTTCAGGAGGCCGCAGGCAAGGCACAGCGCCAGGGACGCGGTCAAGCACAGCCAGATCGGCGTCCCCTGCTGCAAAAGGAGGGAGGTGAATACCGAGGCGAGGCCTATGACGCCCACAAAGGAAAGATCGAACAGGCCGGTAAGCATCACGATGGCCAGTCCCATGGCGGGAATCGCGATCAGGCTGGTGAAGGACATGACATTGCCGATATTGGCGAGACTGAGAAAGCTTGGCGTCTTCGCGAACAGCCAGCCGAGGGTGATTGTCACCAATGCCGCCGGCAGCAGCAGGCGGAACGTACTTTTACTGGGCATTCTTGGTCCTTTTCTGTCAGCCCTCAACCGGCGCGGCCGCGGGGGGGGGCCATATTCCCCGCCTCCCCCCCGGTGCCATCGGCAGCCCCGGTTCCAATCGCGTGGGTGAGCAGGGCATGCTCGGTCAAATCCTTCACGGGAAGAACCGCCACCGCCCTGCCGCCGCGAACGACGACCACCCGGTCGCACAGGGATTTGATTTCATCGTACTCGGGCGTCACGAGGATCATCGACGTGCCGCCGTCCGCCAGCGAACGCAGAATGCGGTACACCTCGTTTCGGGCATGGACGTCGATGCCGGAGGTGGGATAGTCGAGGATGAGCATGTTGAGGTCGAGGGTGAGCCAGCGGGCGATGATGACCTTTTGCTGATTGCCGCCGGACAGGGTGCGGATAATGGTGGAGGTGTTGGGGGTCTTGATGCCCAGTTTTTCCACCAATTTCTTGGCTTCCGAGTGTTCCAGCCTCTTTTTAAGCCAGCTTCGGGCGGAGAACTTCGGCATGTTGGCGATGGAAACGTTTTCGGCAACGGAAAATTCCGAGATCATGCCTTCCCTCTTCCTGTCACGGGGAATGCAGCCGATATTGAGACGGATGGCGTCCTTGGGCTTGGAGATTTTCACCGGTTTCCCGTTGATCTCGAACAGTTCCGCCTCATGCCTCGCCACGCCGTAAAGAATGTTCGAGAGATTTTCCTGCCCCGCCCCTTCGGCCCCGAATACGCCCAGGATTTCCCCTTCGTGAAGGTCCAGATCCAGCTCGTGGATGCCCTCCGCCTTGAGCTTGCGGATCCGCAGGCTTATTTTCCCGCCGTCCCGGCCGCGGCCGGCGAATTCCTCGCCGGCGTCGGCGCCGCCGGTCATTTCGCCGATAAGCTGCGCTTCCGTAATTTCGCGGGTCGCGAGATCGGCGACTTTCCTCCCGTCCCGCATCACCGTGATGCTGTCGGAGATGCGAAACACTTCTTCGAGACGGTGGCTGATGTAGATGACACTCACCCCTTCCCGCTTCAGCTTGTCGATGATGGCGAACAGCTTTTCAATTTCCGTGGAGGATAGGGAGGCAGTGGGTTCGTCGAAGATGAGGATTTTCGAATTGTAGAACAGCTGGGTAGCGATCTGCACCATCTGTTTTTGCGAAACATTCAGGTCGTCAATCAAGGTATAGGGATCGATGTCGACGTCCAGGACGCGCCGCATCAGCTTGCCCGCCTCGCGGTGCATCCGCCCGCCGTCCAGAAAAAACCCGCAGCGCCGGTACTCGTTGTTGAGAAATATCGACTGGCCGATGGTGAAGTAGGGGATGAGATCGTTCTCCTGGTAGATGGCGCCGATGCCGTAATGGTGCATGTTGTACGGTGTCACATCCGCAATCTTTTCGCCGTTCAGGAAAACTTCCCCGGAATCGAAGGGATAGACGCCGGTGATGGTCTTGATAAGGGTCGATTTGCCGGCGCCGTTTTTGCCCATCAATGCGCGCACTTCACCCCTCTTCAGGTAAAAATCCACCCTGTCGAGGGCGTTGACGCCGGGAAACTGTTTGCAGATGCTTTTGGCTTCGAGAATGACTTCGTCCAAAGCGTTCTCCTGTGGCTGCGACGGACGCCGCGAGTGGTGCGCCGGCTCCGCTCCGGACCCGAGGATCCGGAGCGTAGCCGGCGGGGAATATTCCGGTTCCAGGCGGGTCACTCGCCTATTTCGGCGCGAATGTCCTGGTATTGCTCGAAGGTGTTGATGAGTTCAACCACGTTATCCTTGTCGGCGATGGCGTAGCCGACGAATTTCATGGGCGGGACCTTCTTGGCGGCGAGAACCTCCATGGCGGTCTGGGCCGCCATGCTGCCGATGGCATAGGGCTGTTGGACGGCGGTGGCGTTGTAAGCGGATTCGGGATCGGCGATCATCTTCATTGCGGTTGGGTCCCCGTCGAAGCCGTAGCAGCCGACCTTGCCGACCATATCCACGTCGGCGATGGCTTGGGTCGCGCCAATGAGGGGCATGTCGAAGATGGCGCAGAAGGCTTTCAGATCGGGATGGGTGCGGAGAAGATCCTTGGCCTTGTTATAGGCGTCCGGAACGGTACCGGGAATTGCCGCCACTTCGGCCGCAACGATTTCGATGCCGGGGTAGCTCTTCAGGACCAGTTTCATGGTGTTTTCGCGAACGTCTGACACGGGAATGCCCGGAACCGAAAAGGTGGCGATTTTCCCCTTCCCGCCCAAGTCGGCGACCATCTTCAACACCAGGTCGGACATGGCGGCGAAATTGTTGGTCTGGACGTCGCAGAGGGTGTAGGGGTTGTTGAAATCCGCCGTAACCACCGGAATGCCGGCCTCGCGGGCTTCCTTCAGCACGGGAACCAGGCTTTTCTCGTCACCGAGGATCACGACGATCGCGTCGACCTTGCGGGTAATGAGACTCTTGATGTCGCTGAGCTGCTTCTCGATGCGGCGCTCGCCGTCGAAAGCAAGGACCTCCGCGCCTAATTCCTTGGCCTTGTTCTGGGCGCCGGTGAAGGCATTGATGTCCCAGTTGTGTTCGGCGCCGATGATGGAAATCCCGATAAGCGGCTTCTTTTCGCCGGAACACGCGGACGCGACCAAAACCGCGACCAGACAGAGCACGCCGCCAAACATTCCCAAAGCTTTTCGCATTGCCGTCTCCCATTAAAAATTGGCCTTTACCGAAACGGACCCTCCGGCAACGCGCCGGCGATGCCGTTTCGGGGACAGGGCCTTGAACCGGCGCCCGTTTTCATGAATGCGTTTGCTTTTCGCCCTTGGTCAACCGGCGCAGCACAGCCTTGGCGGTCGTTTCGTCGGTGATGAGTCCGCCGAGCCAACCCGTGCGCAAGGCGCCGACGATGGGTTCGACTTTGTCGGGACCGCCGGCGACCCCGATCAATTTGGCACTGGCCGGCAGCTTTATGGATATGTAAAGTTCGTTGATATCCTTGGCGTGGGGAACCCCTTCCACAGTGTAAAACCGCCCGAGAATCTCGCCCACCACACCGGCTTGGCGGATATTTTCCTGCTCGCGCTTGTCGAGATATCCATAGCGGATAAAGGACGACGCCAGCACATCACCTACGCCGACAAAGGCGATGTCGACCTTCTCCGCTTTCTGTAGCACGGTCCTTATGGACGGCATCTGCCTGAGCATTTCGGCTTCGTGTTCGCTTGCGACCACGGACGGTCCCCACACATGGAAAAATTCCACGGGAAGCTTGGTGGCCAGTGAAGATGCTATGTCGAATGGTTCGATGGCTAAATTGGGCTTGGTATTGCCGATGACGGCAACAATTTCCTTGGTGATGATTTTATCGGGCGGATCGAGTTCTTTCGCAAAGGCATAGATGGTTCTCCCCCCGCCCACGCCGATGGCAAGGGAAGAGCGCAGCGCTTGGTTGAATCGGTAGGCCATGGCTTTTGCCACGGAGCAGATGGCGTCCTCGCCGGTGGGGACCACCAGACATTCGTCAATTCCCGCCAGTTGCCGCAGCCGGTTTTCCAATTCCAGGAGCAGGCTGAATTCGACGTCCAGGCTGATCTTGACAAATCCCATTTCCCGGCTGCTTTTCAGCAACCGCAATACTTTGGACCGCGAGAGCTTGAGCTTTTCGGCAATCTCCTGCTGGTTGAGATCGTTCTCGTAATACATCCAGGCGACGCGTTTTATGAGCTGTTCATTTTCAAAAAGCGCCGATGTGCCGTTGGGTGGGAAGGTAGTCATAACGTCCTCTACTTTTTTCAGCATACCGCAATGTCCGCGAACTGTCAAGAACATATGTTCAAATAATGAAGATTTATTCAGTATATTGCGTAACCAAAAATTCGACAACATATTAAAGTAATTTATGAAAATTTTTCAGACCATGTCACAAGGGCTGCTTGCTTCCGCCTTCGGAATTGCCGCGGTTTTCACAGGCAGTGGGGTTGGAGTGAAGGCAGTGTGGGGACGGGGCCTACTTATGGTTGTATGGATTGCCGGCAGCGTTGACCATCGCCTCAAGGGGCGACGGTCCGGCATGAGGAGGGCGGCCAGTCAGGATTTCGAGCAATATCCCGCCTAATAGGTAGATGTCGCTTTGCTGACCCTGGCGCGACGTGTCCCATTTGACCAATGAGTGTTTTTAAAGGGCGGCGGAACAATCGGGCCGGGAAAACAACCGGGACCGTTCTCGCAAGTCCCAAACTGTGGGGACAGGCCGGGGGACAGTTCCACCGCCGACTCCGACCGACAAACATCGACTTACAGCGACGATGACCTTGCACGCAAAACGCCAAACAATAGTGCTACACAACAAAGCGAAAAAAGCTCCAGAAACTTAAAAGCCCCTGCAACCATTGAGGTTGCAGGGGCAAAAATAACTGGTGGGAAGAGATGGATTCGAACCATCGTAGGGCGGGGCCCGACAGATTTACAGTCTGTTCCCTTTGGCCACTCGGGCATCTTCCCAACCGAAACAACTGAATGCAGATGAACAATAGTTGCTACCTGGCCCCGCGGTTTTTACAGCCGTGAAGGGAAACAGTATAGGGATAATCACCGGCTTGTCAAGCATAAATCGCGGAGCGAAAATATGCCGCCTCCGGCGTTGCAAATACCGGCCCCGGGGTCACGGCAAAATCAGCCCCGTTTCAAACCCCGCCGCAATATCTGCACCTGCGGGCTCAGGAAGCGCCCGGGACAGGCCGTACTGCAGAAATCGTTGTGGCCGTAAATATCGGTCGCGGGATTCAAACCGTACTTGCGGACCAGCGAGCCCGCCAGGTTGTTCAAGGACAACAGTTGCGCCGGGGTCGGCTGCTGGAATTCGAAATTGCCCAGGAGCATCACCCCCAGGTTGTTCGGGTTCGCCCCCGAAGTGTGCGCGCCCTGGTACAACCAGTCCCGGCCCTGCCAAATCGTCCCGGTCCGGTCGATGATGAAATGGTAGCCGATGTCGCCGGCGCCCAAACGCTTGTGGTGCTGGTCCTGAATCATCCGCAAGGTCGCCGCCACCTGAATGGGTGAAGATTCGTTGTTCGGGTTCTGGCCGCCTTCGTGATGGATGGTTATCTTGGTAACCCTCCCCATCGGGGTCATCTTGCCGGGAATCGGCGGAACCGCCCCCCACATCTTCCGCGACAACGCGCTCACCTTGCCCCCCGCCGCCGGAACCTGTTTCATCACCCCGTTGCCGGCGGGCGCATAGGTCGGCTGGGCAGGAACCCGGGAGGGAGCGTTGTAGCTGGCCGGCACCGTGGTATAGCTGGCGGGAACCGTGGTATAGGAAGCCTGGCTATAGGAGGTCTGGGAATAGGAGGACAAATCGTAGGCGGGAGAGCTATAGGCGCTGTAGCTGCTCACCGGCTGGGAATAGGACGGGGAAGGGTAGGACATGCCCGACGGCGCATTGACAATCGCCGGAGGCGGATCGGGAAAATTGATGATGTTACCGCCCGCCATGGGCGGCGCGTAAGCCAGGGGCGGAGCGTAGTTCGGCGGCGGGTAATTCGGCGGCGATCCATAGGACCGGGCGGGGGGATAATTGCGGTACGGCGTGCCGGCATGGAGGATGCCCTCCCGGCCCGGCACCAGCAGCGCCGCCGCCGCCACCGCCAACAAACGCAAAAATTCCCGCCGGTCTACCCGGTTGTTGTCGTCACCATCCATCTTTTCGTCGTAATCCATACCGCCCCGCTCCTCCCGGTAAAATTCGCTTGTGGGTTGTCGGTGGGCTATTAAAGGGAAGCGAGCCGTGGTTTACTCGATTTTCTTTAAAAGCTGACCGTTTGACTCTAGCCAAACGCACGACATTGTCAAGATCCGTGATCATTTAAAGGAAATCGAAGAAAACCGCAGCTCGATTTCCATTAAAGTTATCTTATTGCATGGCAATAGGTTAACTTAATGTTTGTCAGGAAAATATCATCCGGCACCTGGAAAAACACTTTGGCCGCCCTGTATAAAAATGCCTTGGCATTTACCCCGGCCGCGGTTGGCCAGCCGCTATACCGGGCGCGGAACAAAATGGTGAAAATGCTTTTAACACCGAGGACACAGAGTTCACAGAGGGCACAGAGAACCGCAACAGCCAACTAACCCCACTATCAGGATTGACATCTGAAGTTTTGCAAAGTGACGATTAAACCGCCAATCGCCACTTTGCAAAAATCGTTTTTCCCCGAATTTCAGGGGTTTTTGCTATTACAAAATCGCCATTCGGCGGTTTGAATGGTGATTTTGCAAAAGTCCAGTTGACATAATACGATATTATAGGAATTGACCGGCCAAGCCATTCCCTTTCAAAAAATCCACGATTTTTTTTAAAAAACCCGCCTTCAGATCATTATCGGTAAATTGCACCGGCAAGCTCCTCAATTTCCCCCGAAATCATCGCCAAACCGCCAAGAATTCCCATAATGACACGACAGAATCCTCCTTTGCCATGACAGTCAAAAATAAAGGCAGACGTTTATTTTAACCCTAAATGTATCCTATAATCTTATGCATTAACACATCTATTCACACACTGCCGCAACTTTTTATCGACAAAGGAGAGCCGTATGCTTCGCAACCTATCCCGTCACCATACCCGGCGAGAGGCTCTGGACAGTCCCTTCGACCTCTTCAACCGTTTTATCGGGCAGCATGATGTTGCCAGCGAGTTCCCTACCATCAATCTGTGGGCCGACGACGACGGCGCCATCCTGACCAGCGAGCTCCCCGGGGTCGATATGGCGGATTTGGAACTCACCGTCTCCGGAAAGCAGATTACCATAAAAGGTTGCCGCTCCACCCCGGATCTGGAAGTGTCGAACGCGCAATTGGTGCGGCAGGAGCGGGTGCAGGGCAATTTCGAACGCGCCGTCCAGCTGCCTTTCAATATCGAGGCCGGAAAAGTCAGCGCCAAGCTGCAGAATGGGGTGCTCGAAGTCTCGCTGCCCCGGGCGGAAAACGACAAACCCAGGAAAATTAACGTCGGGGTCTGATTTTTTGCCATTTCATTAACCACTATGCCGTTAAGTTCGCGGCAGGATTGCCTAGCGAGGAAAGAAGCATGGAAACGATGGAAAAACAAATCGAGGAGAAAGACCTGGCTACGGTCGAAGATGAGAAGATCCAGCGCCCTGAGGTAAGGGAGGCGACCGCCGGCGGCGAGGTGGAGGCGGGTAAACGCTCCTATATGCCGGCAGTGGATTTGCTGGAAACGGAACAGGAGGTCACGCTGATCGTCGACGTGCCGGGCGTGAACGAGAGCGGGGTAAACCTGGCGATTGAAAAAAACATCCTGTCTCTCACCGCCATGCCGGCCTCTTGCGAAATACCCAGCAAGCGTTTGGCCTACTCGGAATACGGGGTGGGCGAGTACAAACGCTCTTTTGCCTTGTCCGAAGAGGTGGACCGGGATCACGTCACCGCGAGTCTGAAGAACGGGGTCATGAAAATCGTTCTGCCAAAAATGGCGCCGGTGACCAAGAAGATCAATCTGACAACAACCTGAAGCAAACCGCAGCGGCTTGTCAATCATAAGTTTACACCAAGGGCGATCCCTGCCGGGCGGATTGCCCTTTTTTGCGGCGGGAAATGTTGAAAATAAATCTTCACCACAGAGGCACAGAGGGCACAGAGGTTCACCTGAAGTTTTGCGAAGTGACGATTGAACCGCCAATCGTCACTTCGCAAGAATCTTTTTTTCCTGGGTGTCAAGGGTTTTGTTTGTTTTTCCAAGTTCACTGTTTACCCCCAGTTTCCAAGAACTCTGTGAACCTCTGTGTTCTCTGTGCCTCTGTGGTGAAAATTCTGTGGTCCATGCTTAGCCTCCATTCTTCCCTGAAAGAAAAGAATGGAAATCCCGGCGGATCCATAATCTGGGCCCAAAGGGCGATTTTTTGGGGTAAGGTGGTCAGTCAAACCCCGGCGTGCTCTAGGATGGCCTAACTACCCGCCTTCTTCTCCTCCGCGACCCGTTAAATCGCACTGGCACGCCTTAAGAAATTCCCTCTGGACCCCGCATGACCGGGATTTCCA
>JAVBQR010000012.1:0-48894 GCA_031548865.1 Planctomycetota bacterium | reverse complement strand
TGGTCAGTCAAACCCCGGCGTGCTCTAGGATGGCCTAACTACCTGCCTTCTTCTCCTCCGCGACCCGTTAAATCGCACTGGCACGCCTTAGTGTACCGAACGCCTATTGAAATTGTGAAAACGTGTCTCGTTCCGTCATACTTCGTCAGCTCGGTCGGAAATAACTTTTTCCGCCTAACCGCAGGCTGAAAAAGTGATTTCCTCCCTCGCTTCCTCGTCTGACGGGACGATACACCTTTCCACAATCCCAATAGACGTTCGGTACGAACCCTCTGGACCCCGCATGACCGGGATTTCCATTCGGGTACCGCAACCGCTGGCTCTGCGCAGAGCACTACTTCGGATTATGGGTTATAGCCGTGTTCAGGCAGGGCAATATAAAAATTTGGAAAATTTTTTTATTGCCTGGACAATAGGACGGACGAATCTCTATGTTGTGACCGCCGCTCCACGCGCTGTCACGCCGCATCCTGCCCCACACGTCATTCCGGCGTCTTAAGCAGGTGCTGCACCCCCGACGGGTAGTTTCGCCGGAATCCAGAGGGATTTACGATGACGGCGGTTACTTCTTTATCGTGACGACTTGGTGGTTCTACTGCCGTCCGTGTCAATCCCTCTGGATTCCGGCGAAACTACCCGTTGAGCGTGCAGCACCTGTTCAAGATGCCGGAATGACGCGTGGGGCAGGATGCGGCGTGACAGCGCTCGGAGCGGCGGTAACCAAACTGAGATGCGTCCGCCCTGTTGCCACGCAATAAAAAATTTTTCCAAAATTTTATCTTGCCCTGCCTGAACGCGGCTATAACCCATAATCAGAAGTAGTGCTCTGCGCAGAGCCAGCGGTTGCGTTGCCCGAATGGAAATCCCGGTCATGCTGGGTCCAGAGGGTTCGTACCGAACGTCTATTGGGATTGTGGAAATGTGTATCGTCCCGTCAGACGAGGAAGCAAGGGAGGAAATCACTTTTTCAGCCTGCGGTTAGGCGGAAAAAGTTATTTCCGACCGAGCTGACGAAGTATGACGGGACGAGACACGTTTTCACAATTTCAATAGGCGTTCGGTACACTAAGGCGTGCCAGTGCGATTTAACGGGTCGCGGAGGAGAAGAAGGCGGGTAGTTAGGCCATCCTAGAGCACGCCGGGGTTTGACTGACCACCTTACCCCAAAAAATCGCCCTTTGGGCCCAGAGTAAGGATCCGCCGGGATTTCCATTCCTTTCTTTTGGAGAGGAATGGAGGTTTGGCATGCCCCGAATTACCCCACAATCTTTGTCACCCCCGTATCTGCCCCTCCCCTTCCACCAGCCACTTGTAGGTGGTAAGCCCTTCCAGGCCCACCGGGCCCCGGGCGTGCAGCTTGTCGGTGGAGATGCCGATTTCCGCACCCAGGCCGTACTCGAAGCCGTCGGCGAAACGGGTCGAGACATTGACCATCACCGAGGAGCTGTCGACGGCGAGCTTGAAAAATTCCGCCGCGCTGATTTCGGAGGTTATGATGGCGTCGGTGTGTTTAGAACCGTAGGTGTTGATATGCCCCACTGCTTCGCCGACCCCGGCGACGGTCTTGATCGAGAGGATGAGGTCGTTATATTCGGTCTTCCAATCGTCTTCGCTGGCTTCGTTGATTTTCAGGTTCGCCTGGGCGCCGATTTTCCGCACCGTTTCGTCCCCCCGCAGTTCCACGCCGGCCTTCGCCAGGGCGGCGAGGCAGGGGGGGAGGAAGGCGGCGGCGATGTCCCGGTGCACGAGGAGCGTTTCCGTGGCGTTGCAGGTCGAGGGGCGGTTGGTTTTGGCGTTGAGGACCACCCGTTCGGCCAGTTCGAAATTGGCGGATTTGTCGACGTAGGTGTGGCAGATGCCGTCCAGGTGTTTCAAAACCGGTATACCCGCATGTTTATTGACCATTTCCACCAGGCCCTTGCCGCCCCGGGGCACGACCAAATCGATTTTCCCCCTCATGCCCAGGAGTTCCGGCACCAGTTCGCGGTCCGGGGTGTCGACGATGTGCACCGCGCCGGCGGGGAGGCCCGTTTCCTCCAGGGCGCCGGCCAGGATCCGGCCCAGTTTCAAGTTGGTGGCCAAAGCTTCCCGGCCGCCGCGGAGGATGCAGGCGTTGCCGGATTTCAGGCAGAGGCTGGCGGCGTCGATGGTGACGTTGGGGCGGGCTTCGTAGATCATGAGGATGACGCCGAGGGGGGTGCGCACGCGGCGAATCCTGAGCCCGTTGGGGCGGACCGTTCCGGAGAGCGTTTCCCCGATGGGGTCCGGCAGGGCTGCGACCTGCTTTACCCCGTCGGCCATAGCCTGGATGCTCTTCCTGCTGAGGGCGAGGCGGTCCCGCATCGCTTTGGCGAGGCCGGACTGTTCGGCCGCGTCGAGATCGATCTGGTTGGCGGTGAGGATGTCGTCGCTGGCTTTGACGAGTTTGTTGGCGATGGCCAAAAGGGCGGCGTTGCGGCGGCCGCCGTCGGCGGTGGCGAGAACGGGGGCGGCTTCGCCGGCGGCGAGGGCGAGATTGAGGGCAAGGTCGTGATAGTTTGTGCTCATGGCTTTGTTCCTTGGGTTCATTACCGGCTGAAAGTGTTTCCTCTTGGCATCCCTTACAGTAGCTGTCGCGGTGGATGTTGTCAACCATTCCGGGAAGGAGGGGGGAAAAAACGGTTGTATAGGTGCGGAGGTTGGGTATACTTATCGTGCGGCGCTTAGTGCGATCCCGGAAAGGATTTGTTGCCTCGGGGTGCAAAATGCCCGGTTTTTTTGAAAGAATTCCGGTTCGCCCGGCAAATTAGGGAATGAACCGCGCTTACCAGAAAGTAAGAGGAAACGCCCGTGTCAGAACCGATTCCGACCCTATGCGCCTTGGAACCACCACCCAGCCGGACCGGAGCGGCAACGCCTCCGTCGGCCCGGGCCGGCGCGTCTGACGAACTCTTGCGGCATTTCCGGCAAAATTACCCCATTCTCCTCGACGGTTCCCTCCCGAAAGCGGAGGACCGGCGGCATTTTATCCAAAACGCCCGCGCTTCGATACGCCGCGGGAAGGTGGACCCGGATTTGCTCCCGGCGGGAGTCCTTAGGCAAACGCTGGCGAACCTTTCCGCCGCCCTGCCGAAAGGCGGGACCAAAGCCGGCCTGACCGCGGTCGGGCCGAAAAGCGCCCAGGTTTGGTGGGACGAATCGGTACTCGACCACCTTGACGACGTCATCGCCCAGTTGGACAAACCCCGGGCGGTGTTGCGTTTCTACGACGTCACCGGCCTGGCGCCCGATTCCGGCCGCTGGAACAGCACCTTCGACATCGACATCAAGATGGGCGACCAAGCGAAGAGCCTGACCTTCTGGGCCGACGACCGGGTATATGTGGTCGATTTGGGTTACGTCTACGCGGACGGACGCTTCCTCCGTCTGGCCCGCACCAATACCGTGGCCTTGCCGCGCGGCGGCAAAGGCGCGCCGGGGAAAGGCGAAACGGTCCAGGTACTGCTGCGCCACCGCGGCGTAAAGGTCGACACTTACCGGGAACCGGATGCCGCGGCCGAGGCTTGGGCCGAAGCGCGCCCGGGCGAGGACAGCGCGAAGCGCGATTTCCGCGCGGAGATGCTGGTGCATATGCTTTACCGGGCGTTTCTGCGGGAAGGCCCCCGGGCGCTCCGCCGGGCGCCGGAAATCACCCGCCGCGACCCCGAGACCCTGAAACGCGAATTTGCCCGGCGGGAAGACGAGCGCCGGAAACGCCGCGCGTCTGATACGCCACCGGAACAGCCGGCCACCCCGGCCCTGTTTGTGGCCTGGCTGGACGCGGCGCCATGCGTCGCGGCGCCGGCGGCGGCGAGGATGCATTACCAACCCGTGGCGGTGGCGCGGCCGGTCGGGGAATCGGCGGCGGTGAGGCCGCTGGCGCGGGAGGAATTCGCCTGGTACGCCGGTTTATTGGCTGCTTCGCGTCGCGCCGGGGCAAAGGCCGCCGGGGCGGGTCGGGAAGCGGAACCGGTAACGGAAGCGGTGGCCGAGGTGGTGGCGGAATGCGAAACGCCCGTCTCCCCTTCCCTGGTGCGAATGGTCCCGGATAGCATGAACCATCCGCAGGCGCTCCCCTTGAATTTGCTGTCCAGCCCGGTTTTCGCCGCGGCCCAGACCTTGAGGAACAATCTGGCTGGCCTGAACGCGCTGGAAAGCATCGCTGCGGAGGACAGTCTCGAAGATTCCGAAGTCGAGACAGACCTTGCCGCCGGCGATTACCATTTCCGCAAGGACGGTCTGGAAGATACCCTGTTCGGCGGTTCGGAAGCGAAGCGCCTCGCCAAGGCGGGCGTGCGGGTTACCCGCATGGCTCTCACCCTGGAAGGGCGGATGCGTCCGGGCGCGCGGCTGAAGGTGGCGGGAAAACTCGTTTACGCCGACGCCAGCGGGCGGTTCCGTTTGGAATGTGTGCTGACCGGTAAACGGGCCAGCATCCCCATGCGGGCGGGGACGTCGATTGGGGGCGAGGCCAGGAGCTTGATCAATGTGGAGTGGGAGAAACGGGAAGGGAAGAAGGCGGTGAAGGGGTGAAGGCCACAGGTGTTTAAAGCGTTTGCCAAACATTTCCGCGTCAGCATGTCGCTGGCGCGTTATTTTTTTGCGAAAGGTGAGGGAACATGAACGACGTGAAGTTGGCGAATCCGGCGCCTCTGGGTCTGATGGGATTCGGGATGACGACGATTATTTTGAATATTCACAACGCCGGGTTTTTCCCGATCAGCGCGGTGATTCTGGCGATGGGGCTGGTGTTCGGCGGCTTGGCGCAAATCATCGCCGGGATTCTCGAATTCCGCAAGGCTAACACCTTCGGCCTCACCGCCTTCACCTCCTACGGCTGTTTCTGGATTGTCCTGGTGTTTATCTGGGTGTTGCCGAAATTGGGGCTTGCCGAAGCGACGCCGCCCCTATATTTCGGTTGGTTTCTCCTGCTGTGGGGGATATTCACCTTATTCATGTTTATCGGCACCTTGAAAGCGAACCGGGGCTTGCAGTTCGTGTTTCTCACGCTGACCATCCTATTCCTGCTGTTGGCGTTGCATAATTTCCTGGGCAGCAGGGAAATCGGCCTATTGGCCGGTTGGGTGGGGATTGTCTGCGGCGGAAGCGCCTTTTACCTGGCGATGGCGGAGGTGCTGGCGGAACAATATGGGAGAAAAGTGTTGCCGTATTAGCGGGAAAGCCGCGCCCCGGGCCTGCTCTCCGGCGCGCCGGCGCCGGTCAGCCCCGCAGGGTGCGGGTGTTAATTTACCGAAATTCAATGCATAAATAAATCACCAAATGATTGGACAAATGCCCTCCGATGCGGTATGTTAACAAAACAGGTTGGTAATTGCCAACAGGAGTATAGTATTATTTCTCGTTGCATGATGATTCTGTCCCTGTACTTGTTAACATGGAGAGCGTATGCTTGTACGGAAGAAATGCCTGGGAATACTTATTTTAGGGCTATTGGGCTTAGCCACCCCGATTTATGCGGGAATTTACTTCGGGCCAAGGGCCACGGTAGTCAGGCCGGCGCCGGTGGTGGTGCCGCGGCCGGTAGTGGTGGCGCCGCGGCCGGTGGTGGTGGCGCCGGGACCGGTGGTGGTGGCCCCGCGGCCGGTGGTGGTCGCGCCGCGGCCGGCGGTGGTGGTCAGGCGTCCGGTGGTTTGGTGAATCCGCCCTACTTCGTTTGGCACATTGAATGTATGGAAAAGGGGAATTTATGCGTTGTTTGTCGACTATGCTTTTTTTGGCGGTGTTAATGGCGATGCCCGCTTTCGGCGGTGAAACCATGCTTCCCAACCGGCTGGCGACGGCTGAGGTGGGGGAATGGGTGATGTACCAATTGCCGGGCGGCTTTACCCAGCGTCACATGGTGGTGGAGCGGACCGGCAGCGGCGAAGACGCCAATATCACCATCAAGGTGGATGATATCCTCGACGGCAAAGTGACCCAGAGCCACGAAGTGACGGAAATTGCGGGGAAACCCATGGCCCCCATGCCGCAGTTGAAAGATCCCGCCACCACGGCGGTGGTCCGCGAGGAAACGGTGAAAGTGAAGGACAAGAGCTTCAAGTGCGTGGCGGTGGACATTAAAAAAGGCAATGACGTTATGCGCACTTGGTATGTGTCGCCGGACTTCCCGGTATATGGCCTGGTAAAACGGGTCGAGGTCAAGGGCACAGAACCCAGTTTCGAGGCGGTTGACTTCAAGAAGTAGCCGGGGTCACCTTCTCCCCGGTCCGGCCGGGACGGCCGGCGCGGGAGTCGGGGCGGCCTCGGCCAGCGTCGGTGCCGCCTTGGGTCCGCCGTCCGGCATGAAGGATTTGAAGATACCCCCGAGACCAGGTTCGCGGTCGGTCGAAATGATGGCGCCTATCATGGGCGCCGTCTTTTTGTATAGGGTGTATTTGGCCAGGTTGCTCCCGCCGCCGAAGGATTTGGCGAGCGCGCCGGTGACGGTGGCTTCCGACATGTTCCGCATCGCCACCACGTCGCGGTCGGCCTCCGCCTTGATAATCACCGCTTCGGCCTGCAGCTTCGCGGCTTCGGCATTGATCTTGGCGACGTCCAGCTTCCGCCGACTGGCGATCAGGGTCACCGCCTGTTCCTGTTCGGCCTTGATCTTCTCACGAATCGCCACCGTTTCCGACTCGACCTTCTCCCGCATTTGTTCGGCCAGCATCTCCTGGCGGGTCAACTCGGCTTGCGATTTCGCCTGTTGAATCTGCTGCTCGATTTTGCGCTGATTCTGCAAGGCCACTTCGCGCTCGCGGATGATGGCGGAGACTTCCTCCGGCGGGGTGATGTTCCTAATCAGCATCGAACGGACCTGCACGCCCCAGCGGTTACACTGGGTAATCAGGTGCTTCTCCAACGAATCCTGGAAGCCCTGCCGGGTCTCGCCGACGATGAAGTCGATGGCCGGGTGTTTCGAACCTTCGATACGCGAAAAGCCGCGCGCCTTCGGCAGGATGATTTTTTTGAGAATGTCGTCGATGTCCCCGACCTGGTGGGTGAGTTGCGCCGTATAGTCGCGGTTCAGGGCAAACTCCAGCGTCCCCTCGACCATGACCTGGAAGCCGTCCTGGGTCAGGAAGCTGATCGCATCCTCGCCCTGCAGTTCGAAGCGCTGGCTCTGCAGGTTCACCTCGGTGACGGCGTAGGCATAGGGGTTCAAATAATACGTACCCGGCCCCAGCGTTTTTTCCTGCACGCCTTTCACCTTCTCGCCGACGATAAACACGTTTCGCATGGCATCGTCGATGGCGCCGTGAATGGGGTCCTGGCCGTCCAGGTGGGCGACGACGCCGGCGTGGCCGGGACGGATGGTAATCGCTTCGAAAATCTCGATCTTTTCGGCATAAGGGTTTACCCGGTATTTACCGGGGCCAAGCACATCCCGGGCAATGCCCCGGCAGCCTTCCGGCGCGATGATGTTGCCGTCCGGCGCTTCCTCGCCGTAGAGGCGGGTGACTACGCCGAGTTTCCCGGCAGGAATGACGGTGACGTCGGCGAAACGCCAGTCCCAGGTATAGGGATTGTAGAAATAACGCCCTTCCGGCAGGGGTTCCAATTGAATGCCCTTTTGCCCCGCTATGGTGGCGATAATTTCGCCGGGTTTGAGGTTGTGCCCGGTCTTCCTAATCAGGATGGCGATGCGGTCCGAGGGCGGTTCGATGCGGCAGGCGGTCCAGATGAAAATGCCCACGGCGGCGAGGATGATTAAGAGGGTCAGGACAATCGCGCCCCATTTGAGGGTGCGGAAAGTGGGGCGGAAGTCCTGCGGCCGCCGGCGCGGCTTCGACGATTCATACGGGCTGGAGGTGGACAGGGGCTGGTTGTCTAGCGGCATGGAAATTTGTCCCCAAAAGATAGATTAAAAATGATGCTTGATGAGACCAAATCAATGTCATATTCTGGCAGTGGCAATTTTCGTCCTCCGCTTGTCTACCTATACCGGTTTCGTCTTGAAATTGTGCTTTTGTATTCGGGTTTGCTCGCGATGATTTCGCCGTGCTCGAGGCTTTGCCCGGTGTAAGGTACGGACGCGGACAGGGGCTGGTTGTCTAGCGGCATGTCAGGTCGTTTCCTCATAAAACCATAGGACAAACACAGGATTCCCTTATAATAATAATCAGGCATGGCCGGAAAGGAAGAGACATGACTGACAAATCGTTTGTGGTTATAGACGGAGACCTACGTCTTCTGGTTACCCCGGGTGATGGCTGGTATGTTGTATCCTCACTTGATATCCGTGGGTTGAACACTCAGGGGCGGACTATTGAAGAAGCAATCGAAAACGCCCATGACGCGGCAAAAGTGTTGGCTGAAGATCGAAAGGAAATGCTTAAGGAAATTGCCGCCGCCAAAGGCAAAATGCAGTCCATGAAAAAAGTAAATCACCCTGGGAAAAGCAAAAAGGCGAAAGCTTCTCCAAATGGCAAACCACGCAAATCATTTGCAAAGGTTTGAAATGAATACGAACAAACTGCTCCGGCATCTGGCCCGCCACGGTTGCTATCTTAGCCGCCACGGCGGCAACCACGATACTTGGCGCCGGGCCGGGTTTTATGTCACTTCGGTGCCGCGACACAAAGAAGTGGATTTTAGATTGGCCCGGGAAATCTGCCGTGACCTTGACATTCCGCCGCCGCTGGAAAAATAAGCGACGTTACATTGCTGTAGCGCTTTATCATGATTATGCCGGATTATGTGGAAAAATCAATTCTCGGCACAAATCCTGGGTGAGAGTTGAATAGCACGCTCGGCCGGCTATAATCAAGGTATGAGGTAAACCGGTGGTTCGGTACCTGATTAGTGAGGACAAAACCATGAGCACAACCGAAAAAGAGAGCGCTGTTATCCACACTCCCTTCGGCCCTTATTTGCGTACTCCGACCGGAAAATTGTTGAAAATTGCGCCTGGTACTGAAAATCCCGTCTCTGTCGATGAGATGTTGCGCCGTCGTGACATTTGGTATGAACAGAACAAAAAATATTTGGAAGGCTACAGCGTCGAGAAATTTCTCGAGGAGAAGCACCGGAATGTAGAGAAAGGACTTGAATGAGTTCCTTCATTATCCTGGACGCCTCGGCTTTGCTGGCTGTCGCCCTCCATGAACCGGGGGGCGAGGTCGTTTCTTTCCACATGCAGTCAACGCCTGACGCTGTGATAATCCACGCTGTGAATGCCCTGGAGGTCGCTTATAAACTCATGGATAAAGGCATGTCGGAAGAATTTGCCTGGACTGCAGCCTCTTTCGGTGGAGCTATGCGCATTGAAGACACCGACCAGGATATCATCAGCATAGCGGCACGGATTAAAACAAAAAACCCGTATTTGTCGCTGGGTGATTCCTTTTGTTTGGCACTTGCAGAAGAGGTGCGAGGTATAGTCCTGACCAGCGATAAAGGTTTTGCCAAAGCGAAAACTTCCGCAGAAGTGATAATGATTCGCTGACAGACTATTATACCTGCTCCCGCTAAAAAGCAACTACCCTCTTGCGCCCCAATCCCCCCGCGAGTATCATAAATAGCCACTGGAGTAGGCATGGCGGAAAGCGGCCATGCCACGTTATTTTATTCTGTTTCGAAACCGGGCATTTTTCCCCGGGGGTAAAACCCTTATGGGAACACGAGTTAGTTTTAGCTAGCCTCTTCTACAGGAGTCGGTCATGGCAGACGCCGAGGCACATTTTTTAGGGTATGAGAGCGCGGATTTGGCGGAAGCGTACTTCTCACTCATCCCCGCCCCCCACGAAGCAACCGCCAGCTTTATCACCGGACAGGCGCGCGCCCCGAAGAAAATTCTCGGCGTTTCCGGCCTTATCCAGGACTACGACGAAGAAACGGGACTCTCTCTCGTCGACATGGTCGGCATCCACACCATCGCCCCCGAAGCCGCCCCGCAGGACCCCCTGCAACTCGAATCCTGGGTAAAGGAACAGGTCGCCCTGGCCCTCGACGCCACCGCCGTCCCGATTATTCTCGGCGGCGACGGCACCGTCAGCCTGTGGGGAATCGAAACGCTCCTGAAAAGGTCGCCGGAACTGTCCATATTGCATATCGACGCCAATGCCGACCTCGACGACGCCGACGACGACGAAACGCACCACACCGTCATGCGCCGCGTCCTGGAACTGAAAGGCACGCCGCCGATTTGCCAGGTCGGCGTCCGCTCCCTCTCCCGCGACGGCTTCGAACGCATCATGGACTCGTCGGTTCCGGTCGAAACTTTCTTCATGGCCGACATCGACCGCGCCACCGACGAAGGCTGGCAGGATTCGGTCATCGACGAACTCCGCAGCCCGGTTTACCTCTCCATCGATCTCACCGGCCTCGACCCCTCCATCATCCCCTGCGTCGGCGCAGCCCAACCGGGCGGCCTCGGCTGGTGGCAGCTCCTCCGCCTCCTCAAGAAAGTGGCGTCCCGCCGGCGCATCGCCGCCATCGACGTCACCGAGCTTTGCCCCTCGGACGCGTCGATTCAGAGCGAATTCGCGGCGGCGCGGCTGATTTACAAAGTCATGAATTATATCCAGGCCAGCGGCAAGATGCTCGCCAAACCGTAGTGACGAAAAACCTATTAAGGATAACCTAAATGATCAACGCAACCGAAATCCGCAAGGGCATGGTGATTCGCGTCGACGGCGAACTCTTCATCGTCCTGGACCGGGAACACATCACGCCCGGCAATCTGCGCGCCAAGGTCCAAACGGAAATGCGCTCGCTCAGGACCGGCACCAAAACCCAGAAGCGTTTCCGCTCCAACGACCAAATCGACGAAGTCTATGTCGAAACGCGCCCCTTCGAATACCTCTATCCCGAAGCCGACTCCTACGTCTTCATGGACAGCGAAAACTACGAACAAATCCCCGTGCCCGGGGATGTGGTCGGCGACGCCATCAATTATCTGCCGGAAAACACCAAGGTCAAGGCGACCGTCATCGAGGGAAAAATCGTCAGCATCGAACTGCCCTCCTCGGTGGTCCTGGAAATTATCGAAGCCGAACCCGGGGTAAAAGGCGACTCCCGCACCAATATCTTCAAAAACGCCAAGGTCTCGACCGGCTACAACGTCAAGGTGCCACTGTTCATGAAAGTCGGGGACAAGATTAAGATCGACACCGCCAAAGGCGAATTCGTGGAACGGGTGAACGAATAATCCTTTCAACGCCACTTTGCAAAACTTCAGTAGCCAAAGCATGGGGCGGGAACGCAAACGTTCCCGCCCCATTTCGTGGAATAATCTGACGAAGCGGCTTTACATGGGAATGGCGGCATTCTTCGCCGCGGCGGTTTCCTCGGGCATGACCTCGGCCAGGGTTTTCTCGATATCGAGCAAAATCTTGACGCTCTTGCCGATTTTAGCCAAGCCGATGACTTCGTCATCGCTCGCGGAATAGCCGCCGCCCATTTTGGGGGCATCCTCGATTTGGTTCTCCCAAATATCGATGACATCGCGGACGGTATCGACAATTAACCCGGCCCAGGAATGGCGCAAGGTGACGAGGATGATGCAGGTTTCGGAGGTGTAGTCGACTTCATACATCCCCAATTTGAGGCGGGCGGAAATGATCGGGGCGACTTTCCCGCGCACGGTAGTGACGCCCTTGACGTAACTTGGCGCCTGCGGCATGGGGGTAATCGGCTGCATGCCGAGGATTCCCTGTACTTTGAGGGCGTCGATGCCGTATTCTTCGTCACCCAGGGCGAAGGTCAGGTATTTGCCTTCCCGTTTTTTGTTTGGCGTCGCGGTCATCGCTTTCTCCAAGGGGCAAAGATTGACGGAGCATGACATTCTGCAACCTCAGTATACCATACTATACGCATTATTCCGGTGCTTGCAACGATTATCCCGGCATACGAAAAAGCGACCGGGCAGAAAAACCCGGCCAATTAATATTCAGCAAACGGAGATCATCGGTCACCAGCACCGACTTTTCCGCAACCGCCGTCGCGGCAATGATGGCGTCGGGGGCTTTTAGTTTGGCGGAGCGGCCAAGCTGAATGGCGATATTCTCAATTTCATTGTTCATGGGAATAATGACGCAATCGGCTAGGAATGTCAATATCGCCGCTTCTTCCTCAGGCGTTATGGTGGGGAAAATGAACAATTCCACCTTGGTGATGACACTAACTTTACGATTCGCCTTTGCCATGACTCTAAAAAACTTTTCCGCCCCTAGTGGATCCTTGAGATAATTGACGATGGCGTTGGTATCGAAAACGAGGCTATTCTTCATCATAATAGCCGCGCATTTTGCGTTGCAATTCCACGGGATCCCCTGCAAATGTCTTGCTGTCCTTCAAAACGCCAGCCAAACTCCTAAGTCTTTTCATTCGTTCAAGTTCTGTCGCCTCATCGATCTCTTCCGGATAAGGAATAATCGTCACCTTGATTTCCGCACGCCCGGCGGGGATATCTCGGGGAATGGGCAGCTCCAATTTCAGGCGATGATCCTCAGGGATCTCCACGGTTTGTTCGATGGTGGGCATGTCTATTCCTCCAGAGTACCGAACCGGATCGTTGGTGTTACATCGGCCATTATCTGCCTAAATTATACTGTCTGTCAACTTCAACTTTCAAAGAAAAGCGAACAAGCCGCCGTTCGCTTTCCTTTGAAAGTTATCCTGTTGCCTGAAAAGGGGGCCATTTTCACTCACTCCTTCCAATACTGGTAGGTTATCCAGCGCCGCCAGGCGTTGTCCACCACTTCCAGCGATTTCCCGAACGCTTTGATAATACTCGCCGCGCCGGTGGGATCCTGCTGGAAACGGTCGCGGAAATCCTTGTATATTTTAGTCAGGAGGCCCATTTCCTCCAAGTATTTGCAAAAATAGCGGGATTGGGCATAATTCAAGCTTTCACGGTTGCCGCGAAAAGTCGCCGGCGTCATGCCGAGGAGGATCGGGAGCGGGGTCAAATTCCCCGCCTCCAGTGCCACCTTCAATTCGGGTAGGCGCCAGTTGTCGTCGCCTTTGAGGATATCGTCCTCGGCGCGGCAGTGTTCGTAGAGGCTGGCCATGCCTTCGGCGAGCCAGATGGGGGCCTCGGGAAAATCCTCCGACATCAGGGCGTGGGTGAGTTCGTGAACGAGCGTCCCCGGTCCCGTTTCGTAATTGATGACGATATACTTTTGCGAATGGCCGTAATGGCCGTAGGGGCTGATCGGCTGCATGCCCAGGAAGCGCCGGAGGCCGTTTTCATAACTGTCGTAGTCCTTGAAGACGAAGATGTTGACGGTTTTCTCGCGCACCGACCCTTTGTCGAAGAAGGCGCGGATAAGCGCCTCCGAACAGTAGTCGAGCACGCCGTCGACGAGATATTCGTAATCCAGGAGCCCCAAATCGCCCGCGACCAGGAAATTCCCCCGCTGGACGCAAAGGTAATCCTGTCCGGCCAGGAGCCGGAGCTGGGTGAGGTTTTTGGGGATGCCGAGGTATTGGCGTTCGTATTCGGTGCCCGGGGGGCTGCGGGTTTGCGTGCCGGTACCGCCGGAGGAGGCGCGCAGGTCCTCGGCGGGCCGGCGTTTCTTCTCGGCGGCGGCGCCGGGTTCCAGCGGCAACAGGGCGAGGCCGGCGGCCAGCAGCAGGGTTAGACCTAGGGTTTTCTTTGTCATTGGCGAAGCGCTCTACTGTCAGATTTAAAAATGCATCCTTTTCGTAAAAAAAACACTAAAGACAATTGCCGATTGGGCCGGGGATCTTTCACAACGATTTTGGAAATACGATTGGGAGTGAAACGATGACACTCGCGGAATTGCCCCATCTTTATGCCGGCGTGCTGTTTCTCTGCGGTTTGGCGATTGGCTCGTTTCTGAATGTGGTAATATACCGGGTGCCGGCGGGACTGAGCATATTGCGGCCGCCGAGTTCCTGCCCGAAGTGCCATAGGGAAATATGGGCGCGGGATAACCTACCGCTGCTGGGCTGGCTCCTTCTCGGCGGAAAATGCCGCTTTTGCCAAGCGCCGATTTCGCCCCGCTATCCCCTGAATGAACTGGCGACCGGATTGCTCTGGGCGGCGGTGGGCTGGCGCATGGCGGGATTTAGCTACGGATTTTGGCAGAATATCGGCTTGGGGCTGGCCGGTTTGGCGTTTGTGTCGGCGCTGGTGGTGACCTTCTGGGTGGACTGGGATTGGCGGATAATCCTTGATGAAATCAGCCTCGGCGGGACGATAATAGCTCTGGCGGCGGCGGCGGCGGTTCCGGCGCTGCACCACGCGGCGCGGCAGGGCGAGTTTAGCAGGCATTACCCGCTGCTCGCGCAGTTATTCGCGGGCTATCCCGCCTGGGCGGAAAGTTTACTGGCGGCCCTGTTGGGGCTGGCGACAGGTTTGGGGTTCAGTTTGCTGATTTATTACCTGGGCGGGTTGGCCTTCCGCAAACAAATCGAGGCGGCGCAAAAGGAAGACCCGGACATCGAATCGGCCCTCGGCTGGGGGGATGTGAAGCTGATGGCGTTTTTGGGGGCGTTTCTTGGTTGGTACGGGGTTTTTTTCATCTTCGTGGCGGGATCCCTGCTCGGAGCGGCCGTGGGAGTAGCCCTCAAAATCCGCTCCGGGGATTCCGGCGGCAAAAGTGGGCTCGCGGGTTGGCTGGAACGGTGGCGGAGCGGTAATTCGGTGGTGGCGTTCGGGCCGTTTCTGGCCATGGCGGCGTTATTGTATTACTTTTATGGGGACAACTTTAAAACTTTCATGAACCGGATGTCCGGTTGGGAGTGAGCAGGAAGGGAAAAATTGTTTTAGTGATAAAATAATTTCGCTTGCATTTACGACAATGACGATATATAGTTTGAGAAGGCAAACAAAATGGCGGAGACAAAAACAACCGCACTGGAAAAGGACGGCATTCTGACGGCAGCGTTGGAAGATTACCTTGAGGCAATCTATAATCTGTGCCGTTACGATCAGGCCGCGCGTTCCCGCGACATTGCCGAATCCTTGAATGTCCACAAATCCACGGTGACGGCGGCCTTGAAGTCGCTGGGGCAGATGAATTTAATACATTACGCCCCTTATGAAGCGGTGACGCTGACGCCGGAAGGGAAACGTTTGGCCGCCGATGTGGTGGGGCGCCATTCGGCATTGAAGGATTTTTTCATCCAGGTGTTGCGGGTGAATCCGGAGATGGCGGAGACGGCGGCGTGCGGGATGGAACATGCCATTCCCCGCGAAATAGTGGAAAAGCTGATTTTGTTCGCCAAAGCGATGCGGGATTCGCCGCGTTTACGGGCGGAAATAACCGCGCTGGTGGACGATTATGCGGCTTCTGGAAATAAAAGTGAAACGGAAGGGTCGGCCGGGAAAAGTGGTAAGCGTGCATCACGGAGAATTTACAAACGGGAATAAGGTCTGGTTTTTGGACAACCGATAATCAAAAAAGGGAACGCAAAATGATCCTCGCGAAAGGCACGGAAAGTGTGGTGTCGAGGTCTCTGGCCCAAGCTTCGGAACGGGACTCTTTCATGGTCGACAGGGTTAGCGGTCCGGAACAGCGCAGGTTGTGCGAGCTGGGTTTGGTGGAAGGGGCGCGCGTGCAGGTGTTGAACCGTACCCGGGGTGGAATGGTGGTTATCAAGGTCGGCGGCAGCCGCTTGGGAATGGCGAGCGGGATGGCGGATTGCGTGTGGGTGAAATAAACCGCCAGGCGACCGGTTGTTGACGCATCGAAATTTTATCGGAAGCTTCCCGCCTGTGGTGCGGGAAGCTTTCTTAAACAGGCTGTGTTTTATTCCTAAAACATTTGCCTGCCTATTTTCCCGTGGGAGGGGTTGTCCATGGAAACACTTATAACGGTTCTCATAGTGGCGGCGGCGGGATTTTTCCTGGTGCGATGGATAAGGGGAGTGGCGAGGGGAGAAGGTTGCGGGTGCGGGAAATGCGGCGGGTGCGGGGGAAAGGGGGATGGCAAGTTACCAAAATGCCCGGGCTGACTTTTAACGCGGCATTTGCGGGAACCGCATCCGCAAATGCCGCATGTAGTTAGGGGGGTTATTTCGGCTGCCGGGGAAAATATCCCAAGCCCCGCAAATATGCCGTTTCCGCGCGGTAATAAGCCAAACAGCGGTCGGGCGTGGTATGGGGTTCCAGGGTGCACCAACCCCCGTAACCGTCCCGGCTTAGGCGCTGGAGAAGTCCAGCCAGATTTACCGCGCCGTCACCGGCGACCGGATAGTAGATATCCCGGCCGGAAAAGAGCCCGGTCATGCCGCCTCCCTTGCAGTTGGGGTCGTGGCCGAATTCCGGGTGGTAGAAACACCCGTCCTTGATATGGACATAGGCGATAAGGTCCCTGAGCACCTCATAGGCGTAGGGAAAAGGTTCGTAGCCGGCCTGGTAATAGTTGGTGGCGTCGAAGTTGGTCCGGAAGCGCGGCGAATTCATGGCCTCGACTAAGGCCCGCATGCCTTCGGGGCTGCGAGTGGCGTCGTGCGCCTCGTTTTCCAGGGTGATGGTGACTCCCAGCCTCTCCGCCGCGTCGATGGCGGGGTTGAAATAGGTTTGCAGACGAGCGAGGGGGGGATTTTCCCCCATCGCCAGGTGGTAGCAGTAACAGTTGACCACTCCCGCGCCTAATTCGGCGGCGGTCTCGACGGCAAGGCGCAACTGGGCGGCAAAAAGGCGCTGGTCGGCCGCCAGCCCGGCGTCGAACCCGGCCCCGAAGGCGATGGCGGGGACGACGCAGCCCATACCGGACAGAATTGCCGCCGCCCGGCCGATATCCCGGTTCTGATACAGGCGCGGGTGCAGCAGCTCCTTCCCGGGCAGGACGAGGACGTTTTCAGGCCAAAGTTCAATTGCCTTCACTCCGACCCCGGCAAAAATTTCGAGTATTTCCGGCAAAGTATTGATGCTTCCCAGGCTTTCCCCGGCAATGGCCAGCTGCATGGTTTTCTCCCGTTCCGGAATAGAAAACGGCCGGCGCCCCGCGGGAGGCCGGCCGAGGGCTGATAGGACTGCTCCAGTCACTTCGCCGTGAAGTCGTTGACGTTGGCCTTGGTTACCAGGACCGGCGGCACCACGAATTCCCCGGGAATTTTTTCCCCTTTTTCCAATTGGGCGATCATGTCGAAGGCTGCCACTATTTCGGCTTCGGCGTCGACGAAGATGGTGGCGGCCATTTCGCCCGCCTTAATCGCCCGCAGACCTTCGGGGGTGGCATCAAGGCCATAGACCTTGATCTTGCCGATGTTGCCGGTGGTGCGCAGAACCGGGATGACCCCCAGGGCCATGCCGTCGTTATTGCAGACAATGGCATCGAGCTTGCGGCCGGAGGCGACCCAGTTCTCGGCCAGCGGGGCGGCGTCCACCGCGCCCCAGTTGCCGGCGCCGGTAAAGACCACTTTGACCTGCGGATGCTTGGCCAGGGACTCGTCGTAGCCGCCGCAGATTTGGTTGGTCGTGTCCATGCCGAGAGTTCCGGTCATGATGGCGATTTCGCCGTTCTCGCCCACATCCTTCACCGCCTGCTCCATCTTCATGTATCCCCCCTGCTTGACGTCGACCCGGATGGCGGTGGTGATCATATCGCCCGCCGAAACGGCGTTGTGGATGGTGAAGATGGGGATGCCGGCTTCATGGGCCGCTTGCAGGCCGACGGTCAGGCCGTCGAAGGAACAGGGTTCCACCAGGATGGCGACCGCCTTCTGGGACACGCCGGTCTCGATTTGCGAGATCTGGCGGGTGGGGTCGAGGTTGGCGTCAAGCAGCTGGACGTCGTAGCCGCGCTCGGCCCCGATCTTCTTGAAGCTTTCCCCCATGCCGACGATAAACTCGTTCTGCTGGTTGGAGATGGTCATGACCACCTTCTTCTTCTCGCCGGCCGGGGCGTTGCCGAAAACGCCGACCAACGCCGAGGCAACCATGACCGCCAGAATCAATTTCGACAGCTTCGCCATTTTCAGGTCCTCCATAATAATCAATCCCGTCAACGCTTCGCGGCGACACGCCGCAATATTCGCCCGGACGGGGCGGAGCCGCCAAGCGGCCTCCTTGGTTGAATGCCGGTATTGGGGCGATCCCTTACCGCGCCAGCGTTGGAACTGCCCTGGCCGCGACCATTGGAGGACGAGCCCGCGGTCGTCACCCGGTCGCGGCGCGGCCGCCATCAGTTCCGTCGTTTGTTCCGGATGTCGAGATACACCGCCAGCAGGATGATGACTCCCTGGATGATATTCTGGTAAAAGGGCGTGACGTTCATTATATCGAAGGAGTTCTGGATAATGGTGAGGATAAGCGCACCCACCAGTGTCCCGAGCACGCTCCCGGCCCCGCCGTTCATGCTCACCCCGCCGATTACCGCCGAGGCGATGGCGTTCATTTCGTATCCCACCGCGACGGTGGCGTTGCCGGAAGTTATGCGCGAACACATGAGCAGACCGCATAATCCCGCCAGCAGGCCGCTGATGACATAGATCAGGGTGATGTGGCGTTTGACGTTGATGCCGGAGAGGCGGGCGGCTTCGCGGTTTCCCCCGATGGCGTAGACTTGGCGGCCGAACACCGTCTTCTTGAGAATGAACCAGCCCGCGATCATGACCGCGATGAAAAACCAGATCAGGTTGGTTATCCCCAGGAGCGACCCGTTTGCGACATCGACGAAAGACTTGGACAGGCCGAAGATGGGTTTCCCGTTGGTATACACCAGGGCTGCACCGCGGGCCGCCGACATCATGCCAAGGGTCATTATGAACGGGGGGTAGGTGATGTAGGCGACCCCGATGCCGTTGATGAGGCCGCACAGCGTGCCGATGCCGACCGCGGTGAGAATGGTGAGGGCGAAGGGAATGCCGCTGTTGGCGACGGCGGTGGAAGCCGCGACCACCCCGGAGATGGCGATTACGGAACCGACCGAGAGGTCGATGCCGCCGGAAATCAGCACAAAGGTCATCCCCACCCCGAGAATGCCGGTAATCGAGGTTTGCTTCATGACGTTCATCATGTTCCGCTGGGTCATGAACACCGGGGAAACCAGCGACACGACGATAATGAGGAGAACCAGAACCCAGAAGATGCCGGTCTGCCTGAAGAACGCCACCGCGCCGCCGCCTTGTCGCCTGGAGTCGGAATTCGCCCGGGGGGCGTCCCGTTCAGCCGCTTCCATCAATGTCGCTCCTTCCCTGTCAGGTGTCCAGCGTCGCCAGGGTCATGATGTTTTCCTGGGTTATTTCGGCGCCGGCCAGTTCACCGGTCTTCCGGCCGCTACGCATGACCATGACCCGGTCTGCCAGTCCGATGAGTTCGGGCATTTCGGAAGATATGATCATCACCGCCTTGCCGTCCCGGGCCAACTGCTGGATTATCTTGTAAATCTCGGCCTTCGCCCCCACATCGATGCCGCGCGTCGGCTCGTCGAAAATAATGATCTCCGGTTCACTGAGGAGCCATTTCGCCAGCACCACTTTCTGCTGATTGCCGCCGGACAGGCTTCCCGTCAGCTGGTTCGGGCTGAACACCTTGATATTCAACCCTTCGATCATTTGCCGCGCCTTGAGGTTGGCTTCGCGGTGGTTGAAGATGCCGCGGCGGCTCAATTTTTTCTCGATGACCGAGATGATGTTGTCGCGGACCGTTCCGATGAGATTGAGTCCGTACAGTTTGCGGTCCTCGGTCACCAGGGCGATTTTTTGCCGGATGGCCTCCCAGGGCGCCTTGATGTCGACCGGATTCCCCCTGACCCGGACGCTGCCGGACGAACGGGGGAAATGCCCGAAAATGGTCATGACCAGCTCGGTGCGGCCTGCGCCCATCAAACCGGCTATCCCCAGCTTCTCACCCTTGTGGAGGCGGAAGGAGATGTCGTGGAAAACCCCGTCGAGCCCGAGTCCGTCGACACCCAGGATTTCCTCTCCCGGCGCATTGTCGTGCGGCGGAAATATTTCCGTAATTTCGCGGCCGACCATCATGCGGATGAGGGTCTTCCGGTCCGTGTCGGCGGTGGCGAGGGTGCCGATATAGCGGCCGTCCCGCAGGACGGTGATGCGATCGGAAATCTCGAACAGCTCGTCCATCTTGTGGGAAGTGTAGACGATGCCGATGCCCCGGCTCTTGAGGAGCCGCACGCTTGCGAACAGCTTCGCCACCTCGTTATCGGTGATGGCGGAGGTTGGCTCGTCCATGATGATGATTCTCGCCCCGTAGGACACGTTTTTCGCAATCTCGATCATCTGCTGCTCGGAGATGGTGAGGTCGCGCAGAAGGGTCGAAGGGTGGATGCGAATGCCGAAGGCCTCCAGGATGCGGGCGGCCTGGCGTTCCTCTTCCCCGAGGTTCACCATTCCGAAACGGCGCAGCTCGCGGCCGAGAAAAATATTTTCCGCGATTGACATGTCCCGGACTGGGTTTAGTTCCTGGTGGATCATGGCGATGCCTGCCGCCAAGGCGTCATGGGGGCTGGCGAATTTTCGGATTCTGCCGTCAACCTCGATTTGGCCGGCGTCGGGGTGGTGATCGCCCATGAGGATCTTCATGAGGGTGCTCTTGCCGGCGCCGTTCTCGCCGATTAGGGCGTGGACCTCGCCGGCATGGAGATCGAAGCCCACGTCGGAAAGGACTTGGTTCGGGCCGAAGCTTTTGTCGATGCCGCGCATTTCGAGGAGCTTAATCATCGCAACCGTCCTAACGGAATTCGGCCCGGAAGTCCGGGACCTTAATTTCCGCACCGTCCAGCATGGCGGATTCCTGGGCGCAAATTCCCGCACAGGTGATGTCTGCCGAGCGGACGGCGTCCACCGCGGGCTGCCGCCCCTCGACAATCGCCCGGACGAATTCGTGGCCGAGGTGGGGATGGCTGCCGCCGTGGCCCGCCCCCTGAATGAAGGATGGCTGGTTCGGATCCTTGATGGATGAACGGCGGGTGTATTTCCGGATCGGCTCCGGCAGCAGGCCGTCCGTCTCCGGGGCCTGGAACTTTCTGAAGTCGTCGATGCCGGAAAACAGGGTGTGGCCTTCGTCCAGGGTCACCTCCCATTCAAAGGACATCTTGCTCCCGTAGACGTCGAAGGACTCGCGGACCTGCCGGGTGGTGTCGAACAGGCAGCGGTGGGCTTCGGCGATCACGTCCGAATCACGGAGGCGGTAGGTCGCGGTCTCGACCGCGAAGGGGCAGCCGTAGAGTTTGGTCTTGTCCTCGGAAAGCCGGCCCGAACCCAGGCAGCGCACCGCTGCCGCCGTGGTGTCGACCAAATCGAGAATGGGGGATAATACATGGGTGCCATACAGGAAGGGGGGAAACCCCAGCCAGTAGCCGCCCCAACCCTCGAGCGCCATGTTCTGCATGTGGTCCCCGCGGATGAACTGAATGCGGCCGAGTTCCCCCCGCCGGCACAGCGCCTTCACATACAGGTATTCGCGGGTATATAGGGCCGTTTCCATCATCATGTAATACTTGCCGGCCTCGCGGGAAGCCCGGATTATATCCCGGCACTGTGCCACGGTGGTGGCCATGGGGACGGTGCAAGCGGTGTGCTTCCCGGCTTTCAATGCCAGCATGGTCTGGGGATAATGCTCGGCAATCGGGGTGACGATGTGAATGGCGTCGAGTTCCGTTACCGCCACCATGTCCTCATATTTGCTGAAACGCAGGTTGGCGGGTATCCCCAATTCCTCGCCGGCCTGACGCAGCGTGTCCGGGTTGCGGGTGCAGATGGCGACCTGGTCCACATCGGGGTGGTCGAGGTAGATTGCCGCGAACTCCTTCCCGAAACCGAGGCCGGCCACGCCGATATTAACTTTTCCGCTCATCTCCTGCTCCTTCATGTACGATTGAAACACCCCAGGGCACCTCTAATAAAATTTATAGAAGTGCCCCCATGCCTTCCCTGCCGTTTCCGTACTATGCGAACGCTTTACGCAGGAATTCGAGCGATTCCTTGATGTCCCGGTCCAACTTCGCCTCGTCGGCTCCGCCGGATAGATCCCGCCAGACCTTGATATCCTCGGCGACCTGCCCGCCCATGGTTACGAACGGTTCCATCACCACATTTCCTTCGAAGGAGATCTCGTGCAGGGCCTGGCCGATCTCTTTCCAGGGCATACGCCCCTTTCCCGGCGGCTTGCGGTTGGCCTCGCCGACGTGGAGCTGCGCGAGTTGCTTCCCCACGCTGCGGATGGCGCCGGTGATGGAATCCTCTTCGATATTCATATGGAAGGTGTCGAGGAGGATTTTGCAGTTGGGATGGTCCACATCACGGCAGAAGGCGGCCGCCTCTTCGGCGGTATTGAGGATGTGCGATTCGAAGCGGTTAACCACCTCCAGGGCGAGGGTGATGCCCAGGTCTTGGGCGGTTTTCGAAAGCGTTTTCATGCTCTCGACCCCGCGGGCCCAGATGGCCGGCTTGTCGAGGTCCACGAAGTCGTTAGGCCAGTAGGTGTGAATGACCCCGACCAGGATGCGTGAATCAAGCCGGTCCATTCCCCGCAGGATGCCGGTGTGGAAGTCGATGCCGGCCTGGCGGACGGCCGGGTCTTTCGAGCCGACATCCTTGTCCTTCGGCGGCCCGATGTTCGAGGTGATGCTTATTCCCAAATCCTTCGCCAGCGCCTTCAGCTCGTCGATTTCCTTTGTACTCATGGTCAGAAGGCTGCCGGCGGAAATCTCCAGAATGTCGAAGCCCAGGGCCGCGACTTTCTTGGCGTATAGCTGGTAGTCGCCGCTCCAATCCTTGGTCCAATATGCGTAAATGGTCCCGAATTTCATGACCTGTTCCTTTCTGTCGCCCCGGTAATGAAAAATTGCCCGCGAAGCGCGGCTAGAGCGGGTTAAACAAAAATTTGCGCCATGCCCTTGGGCACGAACAGCAACCTCCAGCCGGGCATTCCCCCGCGGACCCGCCGGCGCGGCAATCCCTCCGCCGGGTCCGCGGGACAACTGCCGCCGCGTGCGTCCCCTTTATTTCCCGAACAGCATTTTCCGCATCATCCGGCTGCTGGCGATGGCGTCCTTCTTCTTGATGACGGCGGTGATTTCCTCCATGCCGAAGGAGTCCAGGGCGCTTTCCAGCGCGTCCAGCCACTTGACGGATTCCTCGACCGCGCTTTTGCCGTCTTCGCGGTAGGGGAATTGGTCCATGGTAAAATAACCGTCGTAGCCGGTGCGCCGGGTCCAATAGAGGAATTCTAGATAGTTGAGGGTGTGCACGCTCCCCACGATCAGATCGTCGTCCCAAAGGGTGAAGTTGTCGTTGATGTGGACGTGCTTCATGCGATCCCCGTACATCTTCATGATCGCCACCGATTCCGAGGGATTCTCGTAACCTAGGAAGGCGTGGCCGTAATCGAAGGCGATGCCGAGGTTCTTGGCCCCAATTTCATTTATCATCAGGAGAGTGGTGCCGACGTGGCCGATGTAGCAGTGGGTGCGCGGTTCCTTGGGCTTGTACTCGAGGGTCAGGGTCACCTTTTCGTTGTGCCGGCACGCGGCCGCCACCCCTTCCGCGAACCAGCGCCGTTCCTGTTCGTAGTCCGCCTGGAAAAGATAATCGTAGCCGTCCTGGCCCGGCCAGGTGCAGGCGGTGGGGCAGCCGATTTCCGCCGCGAAATCGATGGCGAACTTCAGGTCCGCCAGGGAACGCTCGCGGATTTTCGGGTCGACGTTGGAAAGGGAACCCTGCTTGAAGTCGGGATGGTTGAAGGCGTCCACCATCACCGACGCCACCTTCAGTCCGGTCCGGGCGATGCCGGCGCGAACCTCATCCAGCTTCGTCTTGACGTCCGGGGTGAGGACCAGGTCGACGGCGGAAATGAGTTCGATGGACTTCGCCCGATCGAACAATTCGCCTATGGTGAAGGGACGATCGTAACCGGGACAATAGCGGTCGGAACAGGAGCCGACGTTGCCGAGGAAGACCGAATACTTTCTTTTCGCCATTGCTCTCTCCTAAAAAACAAGAAAACGGAATCACCTCATATCTTCTCGCCGTCAACCACGGCTTTGGTCGTGCGGTAGGCTTTGCGCGCCCGGTTGCCCATCCTGGCGCAGCAGCACATGTGCAGAATGTCGATGATGGTGAGTTGCCCCACCACCAGGGGCAGATCCAGGTCCGGGTAGGCCCCGGCGTGGCGGGAGGTGGTGTGCAGATTGACTGTCGAGCACTTGGTCAGCGGCGACACCGCGAAATCGCTGAGGCCGATGACTTTGGTGCCGTTCTCGCGGGCCAATCTGGCGGCTTCCACTATGGCCTTGGTCCGGCCCGACGACGATATGGCGAAGAGGAGGTCGTCCTTGGTCATGAGGGCGGACTGCATGCGGAAGAAGGTGGGGCTCGGTTCGTGGGTGCACCTGACGCCCAGCCGGAAGAACTTGCAATAGGCGTAGAGCGAACTGATGTAGGAAGTGCCGCTGCCGATGAAATGCACCGTCTTCGCCTTGAGAATCAGGGCGATGGCGCTGTCGATGACTTTGGGATCGATAATCGACACGCAATCCTTGATGATGCGGCTGGAATAGTCGTAGATGTCGGAACAGATGCGTTCGGTGGAGGTGGTGATGTCGATGGTGACCGAATTGAGCTGCCCCTCGATGTCGGACCGGTTTTTCGCCTCCCGCGCGAGACAGGACTTCAATTCCTTGAAGCCGGGGTAGCCGAGGCGCTTGGCGAAGCGGTAGATGGTGGCATAGCTCGAATCCGATTTCTCCCCCAGCTCCTTCATGGTCATGGCGGCGGCTCGGGGCGGGTTCTCCAGGATGTAATACGCCAACCGGCGTTCCGCCGCTTTCAGAGAGTCGCGGATGCCGTTGATCTTCAGTAGACAGCTGTCGTTTTGCATGTTTCCGTTTCCGCGAGCCAGGTTGACCGTCCCGCCCTCAAGGTCGGCCGCCATCATCACCCTTACCTTATGTCACCCTTGTTGTTCACCGAATCGACCAGCACCGCCACGAAGATGATTAGGCTCCGGACAATCTGGTAGGCGTAGTGCGAGGCGTTTATCATGGTGAGGCCGTTGAGAATGACGTGGATGAGCAGGACCCCCATCAGGGCTCCCGGGATAATCCGGCCCTTGCCGCCGAAAAAACTGACCCCGCCCAGAACCGCCGCGCTGATGGCCATGAATTCGTTCCCCTGGGAAAAGTTTACCGTCACCGCCCCGACTTGCGCCGCGGAGATGATTCCCGCCAGGCCGGCCAACGCTCCCGAAATCGCGTAGACCGAAAAGATGATCCGGTCGGTCTTGATGCCGATTTTCGCCGCCGCCCGGGGGTCGTTGCCGATGGCGAACAACTGCCGGCCGAAAATGGTGCGGGTGAGCACGATGTGGCCGAGGAGCATGGCCAGGAGCATGGCAATGACGATCACCGGTACGTTCAGGATTTTCGTGGTGGAAATCTTCTTCGCCATCGAACCGATGAAGACCGTCTGGGTGTTGCCGATAAGGAGGCCGATGCCCCGGGCGATGCCCAGGGTGGCGAGGGTGGCGATAAAGGGGACGATTTTCCACTTGGTGACGACGAAACCGTTGCCGGAGCCGAGAAGCATCCCGACCAGCATGGCGACGATGATGGCCAGGAACGGGTGCCACCCGGCCTTGAGCATGATGGCGGAGATTACCCCGCAGCAATACATCACCGAACCCACGGAAATATCGATGCCTGCCGTGAGAAGCACGAAAACCATCCCGACGGTGGCGATGCCGATGGGAACGCTTTGCTGAAGGATGTTGATGATGTTCCTGCTGGTCAGGAACTGTTTGGAGCTAAAGGCGAAAAAGGCGAAGAGGAGAATGAAGATAATGTAAATGCCGCTTTGGTAAAGAATCTTCAGCCAGTTGCGTTTCGAATCGGCGTTCATGGCTTTCACTTTCCTCCCCCGACCGCGGCTTCGATGATGCGTTCCTGGTCAAACTCCTCCCGCTGCAGTTCGCCGGTTATCCTGCCGCCAAGCATGATGATGATGCGGTCGCAAATCCCCATCAGCTCCTCCATTTCAGAGGAAATCATCAATACCCCGGTCTTGCGTTCCGTCAGTTCATTGATGATGTTGTAGATTTCGTATTTCGCCCCCACGTCGACGCCGCGCGTCGGCTCGTCGAGGATGAACAGCTTCGGATCCCGGAGGAGCCACTTACCCAGCACCACCTTCTGCTGGTTGCCGCCGGAGAGATTTCGGACCAGCTGTTTGTCCTTGGCGTGGGTCTTGATGCTCATGCGCCGCACCGATTCGGCGGTCAGGCGGTCGGACTTGGCGGTGTCGACAACCTTGAACCTGCCCAGCATGTCCTCGAGGTTGGTGAGGATCAGGTTTTCGGAGACGCTTTTGCTCAGGAGCAGCCCTTCCTCCTTGCGGTTTTCGGTGATGAAGGCCATGCCCCGCTTGACCCTTTCCCGCAGGGACAGCCCGGTCATCTCCTCGCCGTAGAGCCTGACCGACCCCGACACCACCGGATCCAGGGCGAAGAGCGCCCGCGCCAATTCGGTGCGGCCCGCCCCGACCACGCCGAAAAAGCCCAGGATTTCCCGCTCGCGAACCGCGAAGGAAACGTCGTAGAGGCGGTTTTTGACGTTCAGCCCCTTCACCTCCAGGAGCGGCTTGCCGACCTCCCTCTTGACGTAGGGGTAGAACTCCTTAAGTTCCCGGCCGACCATCATCTTCACCACCTTGTCCTTGGTCAGGTCGGCGATGTGGTCCTCGCCCACTTTCCGGCCGTCACGGAGCACTAGCACCCGGTCGCAGAGCCGGAACACATCCTCGAGAATGTGGGAAATATAAATGATCGAGGCGCCTTCGGCTTTCAACTCGTGGATGATCCGGAACAGATTTTCCTTTTCGTTGTTGGAAAGGGAGGAAGTGGGCTCGTCGAATATTATGACCTTCACCCGCTTTGCCAGCGCCTTGGCGATTTCGACCAGTTGCCGCCTGCCCATGGACAGGTCTTCGACGATGACGCCGGTGCCGATGTGGGGATCGAGCCGTTCCAGGAATTCCTTGGCCCGCCGGTTAATTTCGCCGAAGTCCACCAGGCGGGTCACGTCCTTGCGCGGCAGGTTGTCGATATAAATGTTCTCCGCCACCGAAAGGTTGGTGAACAGGTTGAGCTCCTGCTGGATGAAGGCTATGCCGGCGGCGGAAGCGTCGGCGGGCGTCAGCGGCCGATATTCCTTGCCGTGCAGGCGCATCACGCCTTCATCGCAGGGAATCAGTCCGCAGAGAATATTCATGAGAGTGGATTTGCCGGCGCCGTTTTCTCCGACCAGACCCAGCACCTCGCCCTCGTTCAGGGCGTACGACACGTTCTCCAGGACCCGGATCCCGGAAAAGAGCTTGCCGATGCCCTCGCACTCCAGCACTTGCCCGCCCATATTTGTCGCCCTCGCGCCGGTCTTGGACCGGACAGGAAATGTACATCGCCCAGGCGCCAGGCATATCCCGGCGGCAGCCGGCGGACCGTGGAACAAAAGTTCCCCGCCTATGCTTTTCTGGCTTTTGAGGCGTCGATGTACGCCGCCAGCAGAATGATGATTCCCTTGACGATGGAAATGATTACCCAATTGACGTTCAGGAGATTCATGGTGTTGTTCATGGTGATGATCAGCAACACCCCCGACACCGTACCCATCACCCGGCCGAACCCGCCAAAGGTGCTGGTGCCGCCGATGATGACGCTGGCGATGATGTCCATGAAGCTGTTCGCGGCCATGCCGGGGACGCCGGCTTGCAGCCTGGCCGTTTCCAATATCCCGGCGATGGAGGCGCACAGCCCGCTGATTATGAACAGGGTGAAAATGACCCGCCGCACCGGCAAACCGGAAATAATCGCGGTGCGGGGATTGGTGCCGATGGCGTAAACCTGCCGCCCGAACAAGGTCTTGGACAAGATAAAATGCAGGATGTAAACCACCGCCACCGCGACCCAGATGGGAATGGGAACATAGAGCAACCTGCCGCTGCCGATAAAGGTGAAGGCCTCCGGCAGAAAACCGATGGTGTCGGAGGTGGTGTACCATACGGCGATGCCGCTGCCGATGCCCATGGTGGCGAGGGTGACGATAAAGGACGGCATCTTGAAGCCGACCACGGCGACGGCGTTGACGATGCCGACCGCCAGGCCCATGAGGAGCATCACCGCTATCGCCGCCGGAATCGCCAGGCGGGAGCCCGCGAGCAGGCCCACGTTCTGGCTCATGATCTTGGCGCCGAACACGCTGGCGAGGGCCATTATCGAGGTGCAGGAAAAATCGATGCCCCCGTTGAGGACCACGAACATGACCCCGCACGAGACGATTATCATGTCCGCCGACTGCAGTAGAATGTTGGTGAGATTGTTTACGGACGAGAAATTCGGAACCAGGATGACCGCCCCGAGGCAATAGACAAAGAGCACGAACCAGATCACCCGCTCCGAGAAAAACCCCACCACCCGATTGAACAATAATGAGTCGTTCACGGCGCAAATCCTGTCTTGTCATGGCGGCGGCGGTTTTCGAATTGTCCGTGGTTCGGTATTATCCGCCGGCAGGGGGAAACGCATCCAGCTGTTTTCAGGATATCAAGATGGAAAGCTGGGCCTCGGCGGCGGTTTTCCCGCTGAGAACCCCGCCCCTCCCTTGGTCGGGAGGGGCGGAAGGGGAGGGGATAGGGGGGAGTTATTCCTCGTGGCCCCACAGCCGGTGCTTTTCCTGGTCGTAGTTGGCTTTGGTGACAATGATGCCGGGGTCGCGGAGGTTGTCGGTGGCGAGCTTCTCGCCCTTCGCCAACTTCACCGCGTTGACGATGCAGACCCGGCCGGCCAGATCGGCGTCCTGGACCAGGCAGACATCGACATAGCCTTCGCGGATGGCTTCCATCGCGTCCGGCGCGCCGTCGAAGGTGGCGAGGATGATGTGCCCGTCTTCCCCGGCTGGGATCCACTTGCCGTTCTGCTCCATGCCGGATTTGATGGCGGGGAGGAGGAAGTCGGACGGGGTGAAGATGCAATTGATGTTTTCGAAGGAATTAAGCGCGTTGACGGTGCCGGCGAGGGCGAGTTCCGGTTTCCAGTCGGACGGGATCTTGGTGACGATTTTCAGCCACTGCGGATTGGCTTCGGCCACTTCCGTGAAGCCCTTGTCCCGCTGCCCGGCGTTGATGTCCTTGAGATCGCCCACGAAAACCAGCGTTTCCAGCACCTTGTTGTTCTTCTTGGCGAAGTCTACCAGCCACTGGGCTTCCTGCTTGGCCATGGCGTAGTTGTCGGACTCGACATTGAAGGCGATGACGGCGCCTTTTTCGGCGGCGCGGTTGTTGGTGAGGAAGGGGATATTGGCTTCGTTGGCCTTTTTGGCGGCGGCGACGATGGCGACTTTGTCCTTGGGAATGCAAACGATGGCGTCGACCTTCTGGCTGATGAGGTTTTCGATTTGCTGTTGCTGCTTGTTGATGTCGCCTTCGGCGACGACCTCGACATACTTGATGCCCAGCTTCTTCGCCTCGTCCCGCATCGCGTTCACGTTCGCCACCCAGAATTGCGAATCGATATTCTCGATGGACGCCCCGACGACAATGTCGGAGTTCTTCTTTTCCCCAGCCGGCGCGAATCCGGCACCGATTGCCGACCAGGCAAGCGTCAACGCCATGGCACCGAACAAAATCCTCCGTATACGCATTTTTCGCTCCTATGCAACAAGCCGTTGAAAACCCCGACGACAGCGGACCGCTGTCGAGCCAATTCAAGGTCGGACACCACTTGTCCAAGCTCCGCGCCCGGAGTTTCCTGAACATCGTTCTTGGAAATGGGCGGAATCTGGTTGAAGCAAATGGCGAACTGGAGTTTCATGAACATCGTTGTTGGAAATGGGCGGAATCTGGCAGAAGCAAATGGCGAAGCGGTAAACCCGAAAGCTGGTCAGGTTGCTGGATAATCTAAGGAAAACCGAAGAGAAAAGAAAGGGGAGGGCAAAATAGCAATTTTTGTATCTCCAAGCGCAATATAACGGGCTTTCCCCGATTGTCAAGATGTTTATTTCAAAACCATCATTATCAGGGCAAATAATTGAAACATTTTTCTGCCTCCCCCCACTCCATCCATCTCCTGCCGCCCCGGGGCGAACGCAAAGCTTGGAAGCGGGAAAATGCCTGTTTATCACGTTAAAAGTTTTGACACGGCGGCAGAGCGGCATTATAGTGGCTTTACCGTTTCATCCGTCCAATATCTGGATTACGTGCGTCGCCCGTTCCCCTAACCCGCATTATCTGTCCTGTACCCTTGCCCATGCTGGATCGGCCCTGACTTGGTTGGTACCGTTCCAGTATTTCTGCCCCGGGCTCATCGCACCGGTCTCCGTCACCCGCCTAGGCGTTTTCGGAAGCAAGCCGCTTCCTTTGGCATACGGTTGTTTTGGCAACGGTTCATTCCACTCGAAAGGACATGACAATGACCAAGAAGATTTCCGTACTGGCCCTGTTGGCGCTGTTCTGCGCCGTGTTCGCGGCTTCCGCCTGGTCGGGCGAGAAGAAGTACAAAATCGCGGTGGTGCCGAAGGACAGCACCAACGCCTGGTTCGTGCACATGGAAAAGGGCGTCAGGAAGTTCGCCAAGGATACCGGCCACAACGCCTTCCAGAAGGGACCGGCCAAGACCGACGCCGCCCAGCAGGTCCAGGTCATCCAGGATCTCATCGCCCAGGACATCGATGCCCTGTGCGTGGTGCCGGTCGACCCCGCCGCGCTCGAACCGGTGCTCGGGGAAGCGCAGGAAAAAGGCATCGTGGTCATATGCCACGAGGGTTCCCCGGTGGAGAACTGCAAGTACGACCTGGAAGCCTTCAATAACGCCGACTACGGCGCCTTCATCATGGACAACCTGGCGAAAGCCATGGGAGACGAGGGCGTTTACACCACCATGGTGGCGCATGTCACCAACGCCAGCCACAACGAATGGGCCGACGGCGCCGTGGCCCGCGCCAAGAAGGCTTACCCCAAGCTGACCCTCCTCGCGGCCGAGCCGCGCGTGGAATCTGAGGATAATTCCGAGCGCTCTTATGAGAAGGCGAAGGAACTGTTCAAGAAATATCCCAACCTGAAGGGGATCGTCGGCACCTCTTCGAAGGACGCCCCTGGCGTGGCCAGGGCTATCGAAGAGCTGGGCCTGAAGGGCAAGGTGTTCGTGTCCGGCACCGGTATGCCGAACGAATGCCGCAAATTCGTGAAGGACGGCACCCTTTCCTACATCACCCTTTGGGACTCCTCCCTCGCCGGCGCCGCCATGTGCTCCCTGGCGGTGAAGGTGCTGGACGGCGTGAAGATCGTCGACGGCACCAATCTCGGCGTCCCCGGCTACGAAAGCATCAAGTTCTTCCCAAATAGCGACAAGGTCCTCCTCGGCAGCGGCTGGATCGTCATCGACGCAAAGACTATCGACGACTACGATTTCTAAGGCGGGCCCTGGTTCCACAAGCAGCGAGAGTTAGAAGGCCCCAATTTCATTCCTTCCCCCCACAGCCGCCGACGGCGGCTGTGGTGATTCCGAACGGTGACCCAATGCAGGAAAACCTTCTCGAGGCAGTCGAGGTAAAAAAATCCTTTGGCGGCGTCCACGCCCTCAAGGGGGTCTCCCTCTCCATTCGCAAGGGGGAAATTCACTGCCTGGCGGGCGAGAACGGTTGCGGCAAATCCACCCTCATTAAAATAATCTCCGGATTCTACGCCCCGGATTCGGGCAGTATCCGCATCGACGGCGCCGTATTCAGCCGCATCCAACCCTCTGAAGCCATCCACGCCGGGGTGCAGGTTATCTACCAGGACCTGTCGGTATTCCCCAACCTCACCGTCATGGAGAACCTGGCGCTGAACCACGAACTCATGTCCGGCCGCCGCCTGGTGGACTGGGGTTCCATTCGCCGCACCGCCCGCGAAGCCGCCGCCGGCATCGACCTGAAAATCGACCTGGACGAACTGGTGGAGAACCTGCCCATCGCCGACAAGCAGCTCATCGCCATCAGCCGCGCCCTCCTGTACGATGCCAAGTTGATCATCATGGACGAACCCACCACCTCCTTGACCCGCCGGGAGGTGGACAAGCTTTTCGCCATCATCAAGCGCCTCCAGGGCCGGGGCATTTCCATCCTTTTCGTTTCCCACAAGCTGGACGAAGTGTTTGAAATTTCCGAACGTTTCACCATTCTCCGGAACGGCGAAAACGTGATCACCGGCGACACCCGCGAACTGGACGACCACAAGTTCGCCTTTTACATGACCGGACGCGAATTCAGCGAAAACTCCTTTGCCGCCGAAGCCAGTCCCGGCGCCCCCGCTTTGGAGGCCCGGGGACTTACCCTGGAAAACGGCTTCCGGGATGTGTCCTTCATACTTCGCAAGGGGGAGATCCTCGGCGTCACCGGCCTTTTGGGGTCAGGCCGCTCGGAACTGGCCGAAGCGGTGATGGGCTACCGTCCGGCGGACCGGGGGGAAATTCTCCTCGGGGGCCGGCCGGTGACTTTGCGTTCGGTGGAAGACGCGGTGCGGCACGGCATCGCCTGCGTACCCGAGGATCGCCTCTCCGAAGGGCTTTTCCTCAGCCAATCCATTCACGCCAACATCGCGGTTTCTCGGTGGGACCACCTTTCCGCCTGGCTTGGCTTCATTCGCCGCGGCGCGGTGGACAAGGAAGTGGCGCAGTGGATAACCGCCCTTGCCATCGCCACCAACGACCCGAACCGGGCGGTCGGCACCCTTTCCGGCGGCAACCAGCAGAAGACGGTTTTGGCCCGCTGGTTGGCCAACGATCTGAACATCCTGGTCCTGAACGGTCCGACGGTCGGGGTGGACATCGGGGCGAAGTACGACATCCACCACATTATTCGGCGTCTCGCGAAACAGGGTCTCGCCGTCCTCCTGGTTTCGGACGACCTGCCGGAGATCATGGCCACCTGCAACCGGGTGCTGATCATGCGTGAGGGCCGCATCGCGCAGGATGTGGCGGTGGCAGGCACGACCACCAGGGAACTTGGCGAACTTGCCATGAAGGCTTGATATTCCCTATGCGTTCCAAGGAGAAAAGGCAATGCGGCTGACCCGGCTGCTAAGGCGGAGCGAACTATATGTCGGTATCGCGCTCGTGCTGTTATGCATATTCATCGAAGTGCGCAGCGGTCAGTTCCTGACCGGCAACAATCTGGTCGATCTGGCCCGTTCGCTCACGGTTCCGGCCATGTTCTGCCTGGGTGAGATGTTGGTGCTGGTGTCCGGGGGCGTCGACGTTTCCTTTCCCGCCATCGCCTCCCTGGCCATGTACGTGGTCACCCGCTACCTGGGATGGTACGAGGGGAGCGTTGCGGTTTATCTCCTGGCCGGAGCCGGACTCGGGCTGGCGATGGGGATCTTGAACGGTTTCCTGGTCGCGCGTCACCGCTTCCCGGCTTTCCTGGTCACTCTCGGCACCTCCAGCGTATTTTCGGGCATCCTTTTCGGCGCCCTGGCGGCGCAGGAATACCCCGTCCCCGCCCCCATGTACAACCTCGGCAAAGCCAACCTTTTTTCCGCCTACAACCAGCAGTTGGGCATCGGTTCCGACATGCCGGTGACGGTATTGTTCCTGGTCGTGCTCCTGCTCACCGTCTGGTTTCTCCTGTACCGCACCATGCTGGGCAGGGGTATTTACGCCCTGGGCGGGGACGCAATGGCGGCGGAGCGCGCCGGCTTCAACGTATTCCGCACCCAGATGTTCATTTACTGCTTCTCAGGCGCCTTGGCGGGGTTCGTGGGCGTTACCCGCGCCTCGATGATGTTGAATTGCCACCCCACCAACCTGAACGGCATGGAAATGACCTGCATCGCCGCCTGCGTCCTGGGTGGGGCGAGCCTCACCGGCGGCAAGGGCTCCATCACTGGGGTCCTGCTTGGCATCACCCTAATCACCGTGATGTCCAACAGCCTCATCCTGCTCGGCATCCCCACCTATTGGCAAAGGGTGTTCACCGGAGCCATAATCCTCATCGGCACCGGGGTGTCCGCCTATCAGGCGCTGAGGCACCGGCGCAAACTTGCCAGTAAAACCGGGAGGGAAAACCATGCCTGACCCTGTCAAACCCGTCCCGGTCCTCGCCCCGCGCCCGGGATTCTTCGCCGGCGACAAGAATTTCACCCGTCTTTTTTGGCTGTTCATCGCCTTGTTCGCGCTGTGTTGCCTTCTCAAGCCGGACTTGTTTCCGAAATGGTCCAACTTCCAATCCATGGCCAAGCAGTTTCCCGAATTCGGCCTGATGGCCATCGGGGTCGCCGTGGTCATGTTGACCGGCGGCATCGACCTGTCCATCGTCAACATCGCCAATCTCTCGGCGGTGCTGGCCGCCAAACTGATGCTGACCTACGCCCCGCGGGGAACGCCCGAGACGCGGATGGCGGCGGTGGTGGTCGCCGCCATCGTTTTCGCTTTGCTGGTGGGGTCGATATGCGGGGCGATAAATGGCGTATTAGTTGCGAAAATCGGCATTCCCGCCATCCTCGCCACCCTTGGCACGCAGCAACTTTTCATGGGACTGGCGATTGTGGTCACCGGCGGCCGGCCGGTCAGCGGCTTGCCGATTATTTATTCCCGCTACGGCAACCGCAATCTGTGGGGGGTGGTGCCGGTGGTGCTGGTGGTGTTTGTCGTTTGCGCGGCGGCGGTGGGGATAATGCTGTCCCGGACCCGGTTTGGCGCCAAGTTGTACATGCTCGGCGCCAACGCCAAGGCGGCGGTTTTCGCCGGCCTGCCGACTTCCCGGCTGTTGATTCGGACCTACATGATAAGCGGTTTCCTGGGTGCGGTGGCGGGGCTGATAATGATGGCCCGCTCCAATTCCGCCAAGGCGGATTACGGCGTCAGCTACACCATGCAAAGCATCCTGGTCGCGGTCCTCGGCGGCGTCACCCCCACCGGGGGCAAGGGGAACGTAGCCGGGGTGGTCATGGCGGTTCTGATACTACAGGTGCTCAGCAGCGTCCTGAACATGTTCGAAAACATATCGAATTTTTACCGCGATATTCTTTGGGGCACGGTGATGATCGGCGTTTTGGTGGCGAATAACCGACCTCGGGAATAGCCACGGCGCGGCAGGCATGAATTTATTTATTTCCGCTTGACAGCGCCTGTTTACATGCTATTTTATAATAGGTGGGTAGAAAACCGCGAAAACGTTTACCCAAGACCCCCGGCTCTACCACCAGCTCCCAACCCTAATCCACCCATTCGAACCGTCACCATATTCCTTCAGTGAAATGCGGATTGTCCTCTATGGCGACCGACCGGGGAAGGTGTCGCCATCCACCCTGGGAAAACGTTTACCCAATTGCGGAACGGCTATGGCGAAGCGGGCTGCGGTCTCAATCAAGCAACTGGCGCGGATGGCGAATCTTTCCATCGCCACCATCTCCCGCGTCATCAACAACAACGGCCGATTCTCCGAGGAAACGCGGGATCTGGTGAAGGAACTGATCCGCAAAACCGGTTATACCCCCAATGTGGCGGCCAAGGCGCTCCGGACAAAAACCGCCAGGGCCATCGGCCTGGTCATCCCCGACATTCACAACGAATTCTTCCTCCAGATCGTCAATTCGGTGGAAAAGTTCTTTTTTGCCAACGACTACTCCCTCTTCGTCTGCAACACCGGCGAGGATAAGGTCAGAAACCGCTCCCTCATCCAGAACCTGCTCGGCAAAGGCGTGGACGGTTTGATCTACATCTCCCGTTTTCCGCTGGAGACGGGGGAGTTCCCCATCCCCACCGTGTGCCTGGACCGCGATTCGGACCAGAGCGAGGGGCATGCGATGGTGAGTTCGGACAACCTGGAGGGCGGGCGGCTGGCCGCCAGGGCGCTGGTGGAAGCGGGCAGCAAACGTCCGGTGGTGGTGTACGACAGGAGCGACTATGTCGCCCTGTCGTCGGTGCACGACCGGGTCACTGGCTTCGCCGAGGTTCTCGCCGCCCGGGGCGTCCCCTTTTCCCGGCAGGACGTCATCCTGACGCCCGCCACCATCCCCGGCGCGCGCCGCAACGTCCGCAAGGTGCTGGAATCCGGGCGGCGTTTCGACGGGTTGTTCGGCGCGAGCGATCTCATCGCGATGGGGAGCATTCTGGCCTTGCGGGACTGCGGCTTCTGCGTGCCCGAGGACGTCAACGTCGTCGGCTACGACGACATCTCCTTCAGCGAATATTTCACCCCAGCGCTCAGCACCATCCACCAGGACACCGCCAAGCTGGGCACGACCAGCGCCAAGACCCTGTTGTCCATCATGGCGAACAAAAGGCTGGCCAAGCGCCATATCACCGTGCCGGTCAGGCTGGTGCTGCGCGGGTCGACGCGCGGCGCCCCGGCGGCGCGGACGCGCGCCCGGCACCAATAGGCCGTATACCAGTCGTGAAGCAGTAACATCCCCGCCGCGTCCGGTCGGTCGGCGCGGCGTAAACGGCACCCATCCATGAGAGGAACAAGCATGGCCAAGACTATGCAGTACGGCGTCATCGTCGGCTCGCTCGGCAATGTCGGCGACCGCTACAACCTGAGGGGCTACAAGCCCGACAAGCTCTCCTACAAGGAGCATTTGGAATACCTGTCGAAGCTCGAACTCCTGGACGGGGTGGAGATTTTCGAAGGCAACCTCAAGGGGATGACCAAAAAGGAATTCGCGGAGCTGGTCGCCAGTTACGGACTCAAGGTCGCGGCAGTCGGCGTCGACCTGTCGGGCGACCCCAAATGGCGTTACGGCAGCCTGATTTCCAAGTCGGGGGACATCCGCGCCCAGGCGGTGGAGGTGTGCAAGGAAGCGGTGAATATCGCCAAGGGTGTCGGCTGCGACCGGGTCAATATCTGGCTCGCCCAGGACGGATTCGATTATCCGCTGCAGGTCGACTACGCCGCCCAATGGGAATACATGGTCGATTCGGTGCGGAAAATCGCCGACCACGACCCCGCCATCAAGGTCGGCCTGGAGCCTAAGCCGCGCGAGCCGAGGAACCGCTGCTTCATCGATTCCGTCCCCACGGCACTCCTCCTGGCGGACGAGTGCGGGCGGGATAACGTCGGGGTCACCGTCGACGTCGGCCACGTCCTGGTGGAGTTCCGCAACATGGCCCAGGCGGCGGTCACCGCTGCCCGCAAGGGGAAGCTCTTCCACCTCCACATCAACGACAACTACGGCGGCTGGGACGACGACATGATCGTCGGCTCGGTCCGCCAGGTGGAGTTTATCGAGCTGTTCTACCACCTGCGCCGCATCGGCTACAAGGGCTGGTGCTCGGTGGACATCTTCCCCTACCGCGAGGACAGCGCCAGCGCCGTGCGGGAGAGCCTCGCCTACATGGCCAAGTTCGAGGAGCTCCTGGACGTCATCGGCATGGAGGAGATGGGCAACTGTCTCAAGGGCGACGACGCGACGGCGGCGGTCAGGCTGCTCCGCGAAAAGGTCTATCGGTGATTCGGGACGCCGGGCGATTGTGGCCGGCGTCGGCGGTTGGTGCAACTTTTCGGAACAGAGGAGGCAGTGTGATGAAAAGATTGTTGACAGCGGTATGCTTCATCCTGCTCGCCGGAACGGCCATGGCGGGGCAGAACATTCGCATCGGGGTGTCGATGGACATCTTCGACTCCCCCTTCTGGGTGGCCAATTCCATAGCCATCAAGGAAGAGGCCAAGAAACTGGGGGTCGAGGCGATTGAGGTCGTCGCCGACGGCGACTCGAACAAGCAGATGCAGCAGATAGAGAACTTCATCGCCCAGAAGGTCGACGCCATCATTTGTGCGCCGCACGACACCAGGGCCATCGTCGCGGCCATCAAGAAGGCAAACGCCGCCGGCATCCCCTTCATCACCAACAACCGCGCCGCCGCGCCGGGGGCGGAGGTCGCCCTGAACGCCGGCACCGGCAACTACGAGCTCAGCGTGAAAGTGGGCGAGGCCTTCGCGAAATACGCCCGCGACCACAAGGTAAAGTTGAAGATCCTCGAAATCATCGGCGATTTCCGCGACGAGAACGCCACCCTGCGCCACAAGGGCTTCAACGACGGCCTCAAGTCGGCGGGCGATCTCTGCGAGGTGGTGGTCGAGGTCCCGACCGAATGGAAGGCCGAACTCGCCCTCGCCGGCACGGTCAACGCCTTCTCGGCCCGCCCTGATATCAACGCCGTGTTCTGCCCCTCCGACGGCATGTTCCCGGCGGTTGCGGCGGGGATGCGCCAGCAGAACGTGTGGTTCAAGCGCGGCGAACCGGGCCACGTCCTGGCCGCCACCCTCGACGGCGCCAAGGAAGGCCTGGACGGCATCAAGGACGGCTACATCGACATGCAGGCGGTGCAGGACACCCTCGAGACCGGCCGCGAATGCGTGCGCGCCGCCGTCAGGTTGGCCAAGGGCGAAAAACTCGCCTCCAACCAGTGGGTCGACCCGGGCTATATCGTGACGCCCGAGAACTTCAAAGAACTGGCGCCCAAGACCTGGGGCTACGTGGTTAACGAATAACGCCCGCGCCGTCCCGCCCGCCACCGCGGGCGGGTGGTGGACCGGACGCGTTGGTCCGGCTGCCGGCAGAATCCGAATTGATTATACATGCTACTTTTGCGGAGCGGTTCCCGCAAAAGTAGCGTTGTAGGAGGTTCTTCTCGTGGCTGCTTTGTATTCGGGGGCAAGGCGGTTTTTCCGCGCCCATGTCATGCTTTCGGTCCTGGTGGTGGCGATAGCGTTCCTCATGCTGATCGTCCCGGATTTCATGACCGCGGGCAATATGCACAACCTCCTTCTGCAGGTTTCGGATCTGGTCATCGTCGCCTGCGGGGTCACCTTCGTGGTGCTGAACGGCGGCATCGATTTTTCGGTTACCTCCATCATCGCCTTCGGGAGCGTGGTGGGAGCCCTGGTCATGAGCGGCGACCGCGGCCTGTTGCCGGACTCGCCCTGGGGCACGCCCCTGGCCATCCTCGCCATGCTCCTGGTCGGCCTCCTGGTCGGCCTCATCAACGGACTGTCGGTGGTGTTCCTCAAGATGCCGTCCTTCGTCGTCACCCTCGCCACCCAGACCTTTTTCAGCGGCCTGGCGGTGGTGGCGTCGAAGACGACCACCATCTATGCGCTCCCGGATTCCTTCACCGCCATCGGCAGCGGCACCTTTCTCACCCTGCCGGTGACCATGTGGCTGGCGGCGGCCACCATCGCCGCCAGCCCTTTCGTCCTCAGCAAGACCAGCTTCGGCCAGAAGGTGTACCTGATCGGCACCAATCCGCGCACCGCCTACATATCCGGGCTGCGCACCAAGCGCGTCATCTGCACCCTCTTCCTCATCAGCGGCCTGTGCGCCGGCATTGCCTGCGTGGTGATGACTTCACGCCTGCAGGCCGGGTCGCCGGGGCTGGCCAGCAACATGTTCATCGACATCATCGCCTGCATCATCATTGGCGGCAACAATATCGCCGGCGGCGAGGGCAGCATCGGCAACACGGTGATAGGGGCCATTTTCATCACCGTCCTGGGAAACAGCCTCAATCTCCTGGGCGTGACCTGGTTCCTGATCATGATTATCAAGGGCTCCCTCATCGTGCTCTCGGTCCTCCTGGCGGCGAAGTTGTCGGCCGGGGCGGCTGCGGCGTCGCAGTAGCGCGCCGGCCGGGACGGCGCCGGTTCGATGGGGAAAGCGCGGCAAGGGAGGTTGCACCATGTCGGAAAATGAAGCGGACGCCAAACTCCGGTTTGCGGGAATAGGCAAATCCTTCTCCGGGGTCGCGGTCCTCAAAAACATAAACCTGACCCTCCAGCGGGGCAAGGTGCTGGGCCTGGTCGGCGAGAACGGCGCCGGCAAGTCCACCCTCATGAACATCCTGGGCGGCGTGCTGACGCCGGACGGCGGGGAAATGTTCCTCGATGGCCGGGTCTACGCGCCCCGGAACGTGATGGACGCGGAAAAGGCCAGTATCGCCTTCATCCACCAGGAATTGAACCTGTTCACCAACATGTCCATCGCCGAGAACCTGTTTATCATCGGCTTTCCCAAATGGGGGAGAAGCCGCCTCATCGATTTCCGGGCAATGGATCGCCGGGCCAGGGAGCTCCTCGGCGGCCTCGGGATAGACGTGTCGCCCCGGGAGATCGTCGGCAAGCTGCCGATGGGGGTGCGGCAGATGGTGGAAATCGCCGCCGCCCTCAACAAGCAGGCGAATGTGATCATCCTGGATGAACCCACCACCTCCCTGTCCAACCAGGAGAAGGCGGCGCTCTTCGGGGTGATCCGGAAACTGCGCAGCGCCGGCAAGTCGATAGTCTACATCTCGCACATCCTTGAGGACGTCTTCGAGCTGGCGGACGACATCGCGGTGCTCCGTGACGGCCAGGTGATAGGACAAAAGCCGGCCCGGGAGCTGACCCGGGATCAGCTGATCAAGATGATGGTCGGAAGGGAGATGAACCAGCAGTTCCCGAAGATCGAAAAACGGATCGGCGCCCCGGCCTTCAAGGTCCGCGGGGTGTCGCGGCGGGGCAAGCTCCGCGACGTCGGCTTCGAGCTCCGCGAAGGGGAAATCGTCGGCATGTTCGGCATCATGGGCGCGGGCAGGACCGAGTTGGCCCGCTGCATTTTCGGTATCGATCCGATGGACTCGGGCGAGGTCAGCATAGACGGCCTACCGCTGCCGGCCGTCGATCCCCTGGCCTGCATCAGCCGCGGCATGGCCTTCGTCACCGAGAACCGGCGCTTCGAAGGGCTGTTCATGGCCAAGCCCATCAAGGACAACCTGGTGTGCTCGATTCTCGACCGCCTCTCCATGAATCCGCTGAAGGTCATCGACCGCAGGCATGAAAACGCCTCGGCGGACGAGATGATTTCCAATCTCCGCATCGTGCTCCACGACAAGAACCGGCAAGCCGCCATGAACCTTTCCGGCGGCAACCAGCAGAAGGTGGTGCTGGGAAAATGGCTCCTCACCCGGCCGCGCATCTTTGTCCTCGACGAACCGACGCGGGGCGTGGACGTGGGCGCCAAGTACGAAATCTACACCATCATCAACGAGCTGGCGAAAAACGGCTCCAGCATTCTCTTCATCTCCTCGGAGATGGAGGAGTTGATCGGGGTGTGCGATCGCATCATGGTCATGAACCAGGGCGTCATCACCGCCGATTATCCGCGCCACGACTATTCACCGGAAAAGATCATTTCGAGCGCCATAGGAGGGTGAACGCCCATGACCAGCGCCAGCGCCGATACCACCGGCCGGTACAGGTTCATCGACCTGGTGGCGGATTACGGCATCTATGTCGTCCTCGCCCTCCTGTGCCTGCTGTTCAGCTACATTTCGCCGGTGTTCATGACCACCCGCAACATCGTGAACATTCTCCAGCAGTCCGCCCCCACCGGCATCGCGGCGGTGGGCATGGTTTTTGTCCTGCTGACCGCCGGCGTCGACATTTCCCTGGGTTCCACCATGTTCCTGGCCGCGACCCTGGCGAGCCTGGCGGTGGCCAACGGCTACGGGCTGATTGTGGCCATAATCCTCTCGATTGTCGGCGGCGGGGCGGTGGGCGCCCTGAACGGCTTCATCATCGCCAGGTTCAGGCTGCCGCCATTCATCGTGACCCTCGCCACGCTCAGTATCGCCCGGGGCCTGGCGCTCCTAATTTCCAAGGCCAGCATCATCCTGCTCCGGGACGCGGTCACCGTCATTTCGAGTTACCGCATTTTCAACGTGCCGCTGCCGGTGTACCTGATGATCGGCATCATGATCGCCGGGGACATCGTCCTGAAGTACACCCAGTTCGGTCGGCACCTGTACGCCATCGGGAACGACCCGGCGGCGGCGGTAAAGACCGGCATTCCGGTAAAGCGGAGCGTCTTCGCCGCCTACCTGATCTGCGGCGCCATCGGCGGCTTCGCCGGCTTCATCATGGCCTGCCAGCTCGCGCACACCAATCCCAACTTTGCCATGGGCAACGAATTCGTCGTAATCAGCGCCATCGTCATCGGTGGGACCAGCCTCTTCGGCGGCAAGGGGAAGATTCTCCCCGGAGCCCTGATCGGCGTCCTCACCGTCATGGTGATCCAGAACGGCCTGGTGATAGTGCAGGCCCCGGCCCTGGTGTTCCCGCTGGTCAAGGCCGCCATCATCTATGTGGCGGTCATGGCGGACAGCATCAGGAACAGCGGCGAAATCCGCTGACCGGCGGCGCCTGCCCCTTTTTGTGTCAGCATTGAACCGTATGGAGGGAATATGCATATTGTCGAGGAATTCCAGCTCAAGCGGGCCCGCCTTGTCCGCGTCATGGAGGAGGAGGATCTCACCGCCCTCCTTATCCGCCGGCAGGACAATTTCGCCTGGCTCTCGTGCGGCGGCAACAGCGCGGTGGTCACCAACGCCGACACCGGGGTCGGCTCCCTGTTCGTCTCCAGGAAGGGCGACAACATCCTGGTCACAAATAATATCGAGGCGGACCGGCTTCTTGAAGAAGAGGGGCTTAAAGAGCTGGGCTTCGCCGCCAGTACCCACTTGTGGAGCGAAGATGGGGAAAGGGCGCTCGTCGCGGCATTGGCCGGGGATGGCTCGAAAGTGGGCTGCGACGCCCCTTACCCCGCGACCCGGGACCTATCGCGCCGCCTGTGTGAATGCCGCCGGGAACTGACCGAAGGCGAGCGCCTGCGTTACCGCCTGCTCGGGCGCAAATTGTCCCTGGCGGTCGAGATCGCCATGCATGAACTGCGCCCCGGCGTGACCGAGGGGGAAGTCGCGGGCAGGATCGCGGCCGAATTGTGGAAGGACCGGATAGACGTGACCAATTTCCTTGTCGCCTTCGACGAGAGGATTTACCGGCACCGCCATCCCGTCACGGTGAACCGGCCGCTGGCGCGCCAGGCGATGCTGAGCGTCAACGCCCGTTACAAAGGGCTTCTGGCCACCATCACCCGGTTGGGATATCTGGGGGAAATCCCGGAGAACCTGCACCGCCAGTACCGGGACACCGTCCTGGTCGAGTGCAGGATGATCGCCGCAACCCGACCCGGGGTGGAGGAGCGTGCGATCCTGCGCCTCGCCGCCGAATCCTACGCCGAACTCGAGCATGCGGGGGAGGAAAAGCTGCATCACCAGGGGGGACCCATGGGCTACCAGTCCCGCGACTGGATCGTCACCCCGACCACCACGGCCAAGGTCGGGGCGAACCAGGCCTATTGCTGGAACCCCACCATCGCCGGCACCAAGTCCGAAGACGGCTTTATCGTAGGCGATTCCGGCCCTGAATTCATCACCGGACCGGTATGCTTCCCGGTTTTCCAGGTCGAAGCCGGCGGCATCAGCTTCTCGCGTCCCGACCTCCTCGCCATCTGCGGGAAAACATTCTGAGAAGTGCGTGGCGCATTATGCCTACATCCTGACGGCTGGCATGGTTTTGCCCCACAGCAACTCCAGCCTGGCCGTTTCGCCCATCCCGCGCTTCGCATGGGTAACAGCACCAACCGGGAATTTGCGATAGGCAATAAGAGCCCCCGCCCGTAATTTGGGCGGGGGTTTTTTCGTGCGCGCGATATGGCGTCCCCCAGGTTCAAATCCCCAACAGGCCGGTAATCATGATAATCAGGATAAAGGCGGGAATGAGGTATTTGATGAGGAAGCACCAGACCCCGTACATTTTGAACGGCAGGGTGCCTTCGTTGGTGATTTCCCGCCGCGCGTTCTCGGTCCCCCACACATGCACCATGAACATGCACACCAGGAAGGCGCAGGAGGGGATGAGCAGCTTGTCCACGCCCCAGTTCAGGGCGTCGAACAATACGTCGCCGTTAATGGTGATGTGCTTGAGCACGCTCATCGACAGGATGTTGACCGTGCCCACCAGGAAGGCGGCGACAGACATGAACAGGGCGGCGTTGGTGCGCTTCCAGCCGAAGGAGTCGATGAGGAAGGCGGAGATTACTTCGAGGATGGAGATGGTGGAGGTGATGGTGGCGAACAGAACCATGATGAAGAACAGGAACATGAACAGCGGGCCGAGGAACGAGCCGAAGTGGTTGAACACCTGCGGCAGGGTGGCGAAAATCAGGCCGGGGCCGGAGTCGGGCTTCATGCCAAAGGCAAAGACGGCGGGCAGGATGGCCATGCCGCTCAGGACGGCGGCCAGGGTGTCCATGATGGGCACGCAGACGGCGTTGTTCTGGAGGTTGGTGTCCTTCTTCAGGTAGGAGCCGTAGGTTATCATGATTCCGTGCCCGAGGGACAGCGAGAAGAACAACTGGCCGAGGGCGGCGAGGGCGACCTTGCCGAAACCGCCGGAAGCCTGCATCCGCTCCCAGTTCGGCACCCACAGGAACTTGATTCCCTCATACGCGCCGGGGAGGGTGACGGAGCGGATAACCAGGATCACCAGGAGCACGAACAGGGCGGGGAGGAGGATTTTGGTATACTTCTCGATGCCGCCGGCGATGCCCTTGACCACGATGTAGAAGGTGACGGCATAGAATATGAAGGAGTAGAAAATGGACACCGGCCAGTTGCCGATGACTGTCCCGACCGTTTCGTGGGTCATCTCCGAGAGCGGCATGGAGAGGCTCTTTATCGTGTAGTCGAGAACCCAGCCGCCGACGACGGGATAGTAGGTGTAGATTAGCATGCAGCCAAGAATGCCGAGGAAGCCGACGATGCCCCAGGCCTTGGGGTGCTTGCTCTTGAACTCGGTGGCGACGTTGATGGTGCTCTTCATGGCGTCGCCCTTGCCGCGCCGGCCCAGGGACGTTTCGGCAAGCATATAGGGCGCACCCATGATGACCAGAAGCACCAGGTATATTACGATGAAGAGCCCACCCCCGGAACTTCCCGCGAGCCAGGGGAACTTCCAAATATTTCCCAGGCCGATCGCGGCGCCGGCCGCGGCCAAGATGAATCCCAGGTTGCCGGTGAAACTTCCTCTGTCCTTTTCCATGGATGTGCACTCCTCTAGCAATTGAAAAAACCGACTTCATCCGAGGCATTCGGTGAAGATCTTGCCCATTTTGGTCATCCCCGAGACTATCTTCTCCTCCGACATGCAGGAGTAGTTCAGGCGGCAGTAGTTGGAACGCTGGTCGCGGGCGAAGAAGCTGTCCCCGGGCACGTAGGCCACCTTGGCCTCGGGCAGCAGGCGGTCGCGCATGATTGCCGCCGCTTCCGCCCCTTCCGGCAGGGTGAGCCAGGTGAAGAGCCCGCCTTGGGGATTGGAATAGGAGACGGACTTGGGGAACTTGTCCTCGATAACCCCCAGCATGACGCTCTTCTTGTATTTGTAGGCGGCGCGGAGGGTGGCGATGTTTTCGTCCAGATCGTACAGATCCATGAAGGCGTTGACGGCGTACATGTTGAGGGTGGAGTTCTGGGTGTCGGCTGCCATTTTGAGCTGGCAGAGTTTGGTGAGGATTTCCTTGTCCCCGACTATCCAGCCCAGCCGCATGCCGGGGCAGAGGATTTTGGAGAAGCTCCCGACGTGGATGACCCGGCCGGATTTGTCGAGGCTCTTGAGGAGCGGCAGCTCTTCCCCTTCGTAGCGAATCTCCCGGTAGGGGCTGTCCTCCAAAATCATCACGTCGTACTGCTCGGCCAATTCCATCAGGCGCTTTCGGCGTTCGAGCGACATGGTTTTGCCGCTGGGGTTTTGGAATTCGGGGATGGTGTAAATGAGTTTGACCCCGGGATTGGCCGCCAGGGCGCGCTCCAATTCGTCCATGCGCATGCCGTCGTCGTCCACCGGGATGTCGAGGTAATTCGGCTCGAAGGGGTTGAAGGCCACCAGGGCGCCGAGGAAAGTGGGGCGCTCGACCACGATGGTGTCACCCTTGTCGATGAACATCTTGCCGATCAGGTCCATACTCTGCTGGGCGCCCTGGATGATTATCAGTTCGTCAAAGGTGCAGGCCACCCCGGCGCGGTTCATGCGTTTGACCAGCTTTTCCCGCAGGACGGGCAGGCCCTCGGTGGTGGAATACTGCAGAGCCTGCCGGCCGTGCTTTTCCATCACCACGTCGAGGGCGTGCTTCAGTTTGGCCACCGGGAACAACTCGGGGTCGGGGAAGCCGCCGCCAAAGGCGATCACCTCGGGATCGGCGCCCAATTTCAGCAGTTCGCGTATGGCCGACGGTTTCACCAGATTCATGCGGTTGGCATACCTTCTGTTCTGCATTTGCTTCTCCTTGCAGCGGGTATTCCCGACCCACGGAAAGTTGGACAGCCCGGGCGGCTGTCGGTCGTAGGGAATGACGGGTTTTCGGTTTGTCGGGTGAAATATGGGTCTGTTGCCAGGGTGCTAGGTCAGGCGGAAAGGGATATACATTCGGGTGCGTGAGGCAGGCGGCACGGTTTCTCCAGTTGCGCGGTTACTTTTCAATTGGTTTATCGCTTAATGATAGTATCATGTTCTTCGACAGTAAAATTCATTTTATTTAAGGCATCATGAAAATTATTCACCGCCAATCCTTGGAGGCGCCCCGGCATGTCCATCCCCACCTACCGCATATTCGCCGCCGTGGTCGAACATAAAAGTTTCGTCGAGGCCGCCAACCGGCTTTTCCTGACCCCCTCGGCCATCAGCCATTCCATCACCAAGCTGGAGGAGTCCCTGGGGCTCGTCCTCTTCCACCGCACCCGGGTCGGCGCCGCCCTCACCGCCGACGGCGAAATGCTTCTCCCCTCGGTCATGGAAATTCTCGGCGCGGAGGAGCGCCTGAACCAGAACGTGGCGGACATCAAGGGTATCGCCCGCGGCAGCGTCGCGGTCGCCACCTTCGACAGCGTCTGCGTCAACTATTTCCCGCCCATCCTACGTTCCTTCCGCGCCCAGCACCCGAACATCGAAATCGGCGTCTACCAGGGCGGCTACGACAATATCATCGGCTGGCTCCGCTCCGGCCAAGCCGACCTGGGCTTTATCTCCCGGACCGTCCTGCAGGACGATCTGGACACTGTCCCGCTGTTCGAGGAAAGCATGGTGTGCCTGACCAGCCGGGATTTCATCCCCGCCAACAAACACTCCATCACCGCCGCGGACGTGCGCAGGCAGGAGATTATCTACCAGCACAACGGCTACGACGCCGAGGCGGAGGCGATACTCCGGCGCTTCGGCGTACGCGGGCCGAGCCGTTTTTCCGTGACCAGCGACCAGGCCAACATCGCCCTGGTGGAAAGCGGCATGGGGATCTGCTTCATGCCGGAGCTGGTGCTGCGCCAGATTCCGCACAACGCCGCCATCTACCCCATCCGGCCGGCCTTCCAGCGTGCGGTGGTCCTGGCCACGGTCAAAAACCGTCCCTTGGCCAGCGCCCACGCCGCCATGCGCGACCACATCGTGGCCTTTTTCAGGAACCTGACTTCCTCATGAACCATCCGGACTCTTCAGCCGTAGCGGATGTCCTCGACCAGCTTCTTGAAGCTGTTGGTGTAGACCACGGTGTCCATGGACACCGCCGCCCCGTCGAAGCCGTCGGCGAAGTTCTTCTTCGCCGCTTCGCTGTTGGGGGAGAAAATCCAGGCGAACTTGCCGGCGTCCTTGCAGGCCTTGAGAATGCGCGCCCGCGCGGCCAGGAAGTCGGGATGGGTGAACTGCTCCGGCATCCCCATGTCGGTGGAGAGGTCGTAGGGGCCGACGAAGACGCCGTCGATGCCGTCGAACTTCAGTATTTCCTCGATGTTGTTCAGGAAGCCGACCGTCTCGCATTGGGGCACAATCAGGGTGTTTTCGTTGTTGTCGTTGAAGAAGTCCATCAGGTGCCCGGCGCTGTCCTTGCCCCATCCGGAGTTGCGGGAGTAGGGGAAGCAGTGTCTGCCCCTGGGGTAGAACTTGCCCTGTTCGCAGAGGAGCCGCACTTCATCGATTGTTTCCATGCAGGGGATGATCAGCGCCTTGGCCCCGCTGTTCAGGGCCTTATGGAGGGACGGCCGCGAATGATCCTGCACCCGCACCACCGGGGTCAGGCCGCGGATTTCGGCGGCACGGATCATATCCATGGCGTCTTGCGGACAGAAGGGGGCGTGTTCGGTGTCGATGACCACGAAGTCCAGGCCGGCTATGCCCAGGCACTCAATCGCCACGCCGCCTCCGATATGGGTGAAAGTTCCGACCACCTTTTCACCCCGCTGCATCTTTTGCTTGAGCTTGTTCTCCATGACCCAATTCTCCCAGGTGTATTGCCGATCGGTTTCTACAAGCCAGAACAATACGGAATCGCCACACGTATACGGGCATACTAGCGCCGACCGCATGTTTAGTAAAAATACATTTATAATACGATAGATGAAATTATTTCACCTATCGACAAATGCCCCGCCGGGATATTGGTCATGAGCCCCCCGGTTCAAATCCCCTCCCCCGCCCAAATAAAAACTTCGCGGGCGGGACCAGCTATACTGGAGACACTTTGGTTTTCGGGAAACTTCCTGTCTCCGCATCTTGTTACGCCGGAACCTTCCCCACAGGACAGTGGTAACGTCGAGGCAAGGGAACGGCGGCTACGAGCCCTATTACGCCGTACCCCTCCCCGCACGTCAGCGGTAACGGCTAGGCAAGAGAACAGCGGCTCCGGGCTCGGTAACGCCGCAAACCTCCCCACACGTCATTCCGGCGCTGCAAGCGTTCAACCGGGGTGAAGCGTAACTCGCCGGAATCCAGGCCGATAAACCGTCGCTGGGTGGTTCCACTTAGTACTACATTTGCATGTTGAGGCAACACGTGACTCCGCACCCTGTTACGCCGTACCCGTCCCCACTCGTCATTCCGGCGCCATGTACATCCAGCCGGGGTGTGAACGGGCGGTTTCGCCGGAATCCAGAGGGTTTTACCAAGGCTACGGAACATCTGGAAAACCTGGTGCCGTATAAGTAAATCCCTCTGGATTCCGGCGAAACTACCCGTTGGGGGTGCAGCACCTGATTGCGACGCCGGAATGAGTGCGCCCGTGATGGCGCCAAATCAGTGCGGTGCAAGTCCGCATCGGGGTTTGTCACAACCC
>JAVBQR010000018.1:0-10469 GCA_031548865.1 Planctomycetota bacterium | reverse complement strand
GCCCACGCCGCCGGCTGTTCCGTTCGCCTCTGTTTTTGACCGAGAATTCTCCGGGTGATTCCCACCGGACAAATGCGGTCGAAAAATTACGGGTCGATTGTTTACGGGACAGCCTGCGGGCTGTCCCGTTTTTTTGTTTCCGCCGGTTTTTGCCATCGGGAGAAAGACATGTTGCAAATGCTCGAAAGTGTTCAGGACAGTTCCAGCGAATTCTCGGACGCGGAGTTCGACGGTAATTTCGGTATGTTCGGCGGGGCGTATGTCAACAAGGATTTGTCGGCGGCGCTGGACCACCTCAAGGAGGCGTTTCTCCAGACTTATGCCGACCCCGCTTTCCAGGACGAACTCCGCTCCCTGCAGAAAACCTGGATCGGCCGGCCGACCCCGCTCCTGTATGCGGAAAATGCCACCCGGATCCTGGGCGGCGCCAAAGTTTATGTCAAAATGGAAGGCCTTGCCCACACCGGCGCCCACAAAATAAACAATGCCCTCGGCCAGGCCCTCCTCGCCAAGCGCATGGGCAAGAAGCGCATCATCGCCGAAACGGGCGCGGGGCAACACGGCTTGGCCAGCGCCGCCGCCTGCGCGAAAATGGGCCTGTCCTGCCGGGTCTACATGGGCGCCCACGACGTGGCCCGCCAGCGCCCAAACGTCTACGCCATGGAATTGATGGGGGCGGAGGTGGTGGCGGTGGAAACGGGGGACAAGGGCCTGAAGGACGCGGTGGACGCGGCTCTTCTGGATTACGCCCGGACTTACCGGGACACCCACTACCTCCTGGGTTCCGCCGTCGGTCCCGCCCCTTACCCGGACATGGTCCGCATGTTCCAGACGGTGATTGGCGAGGAGACGAAACGCCAGGCGCGGGAAGCTGGCGAAGTCATATACGCCATGCTGGCCTGCGTCGGCGGCGGCTCCAACTCCATCGGCTTCTTCTCGCCCTTCCTCCAGTCGCCCCATCCCCGCCTCATCGCCGTCGAGGCCGGCGGCCGCGGCCCCGGCCTCGGTGACAACGCCATCCGCATGTCCGGCCCGGCCCGGACCGGCGTCGCCCACGGTTACAAAAGCCGCTTCATCATGAACGATCGGGAGGAAATCCAGCCGACCCATTCCATTTCCGCCGGACTGGACTACCCCGGCATCGGCCCGCAGCTGGCCGACCTGGGCGTGCGGGGACGGGTCGAATTCACTTCCGCCAGCGACGCCGAGGCGCTGGCGGCGGTCAAGTTTTTCGCCCAACACGAAGGGGTCCTCTTCGCCCTCGAATCCGCCCACGCCGGCGCGGCCGCCATCCGCCTCGCCCCCACCCTGTCCCCCGACAAGGCGCTGGTCGTCAACATGTCGGGACGCGGGGACAAGGACCTGTTCATCACCGCGCCGGTGTTCGACGGGAAGAAGTGGTTCGATTTCCTGCGGGGGGAAGCGGAGCGGGGGGATATGGTGTTTTGATCCCGGGCGGCGACAGAAAATCCTCTCCTGCCGGCACTGTCCGGCGACTAAAGCGCCGCGATCGTAGACGATCGCGGCGCGTGTATATCGAGTCCGGGCTGTGGTTGCCAACGAATTTTTTAAAGTCTCCAGGTTGTTACTTTGGCAATTGCTTTTTCGCATGCGGAATTTTCTTTTTCAACGACAAGACCTCTTTGACACTCAGGCCGGAAATATCGGCCACCACTTCGACCGGGTGGTTTTTCTTCAGGCCGTTCATGGCTAGTTCCAGTTTGGCTTCCTCGCGGCCTTCCTCGCGGCCTTCTTCGCGGCCTTCCTCGCGGCCTTTGCTTTTGGCGTAATCGATACGGGAGGCCATATCGCGGCGAAATTTTTCACGGTCCTCGGCGCGGCGGCGGGCTTCGCCGTCGGCGCTCAGGTCGACCAAGACTTCAATGGCTTTGGCAACTTGGGGTTGGCGTTTGGCTGCCATTTCGAGTTCTCCATTCGTTTTGGCGCCGAAAAATCGGAGCCAGGGCCATAATGCCGTGGAATCGTCACGGCTGGGAAGTTTGGGGATTTCCAGAAAGTGGATTTCCTGTAAACGGTCGGGGTAATCCAACCTGTTTTTGGGGTCATGCAGGATAAAGCAGTGATGATAGGCCGAATCGCCTTTGAACACCTGGTGGGCGGTAATGACAATACTGATGGCCTGCCTGATTTCCCGATAATTTTCACCTTTGCCGATCTGTTCGGTTAACATCCGGGCGGAGTAGAAGGCAATCCGGCGCGGGAAGGTGGGCTGGAAGTCGACCTGGATTTCGACATTGACGATCCGCCCGGATTTGGTCCTGATTTTCAGGTCGAGGATGCCGGTTTTGTCTTCAGGATATTCTCCGCTGACAACAGGGTTTTGTATGCCTATTTTTTCGTAGTCATCCTGCGGAATGTCGATGACGGACTGAAGGAAAACGGTCAGGATCTCGACATGTTTCGGATTGCCCATCAGCAACTTGAAGACAAAGTCATTCATGGGCGACAAGGGAGCGAAAGGTAAGGGGGCGCGCTTCATAATGGTTCCTTGTCCAAGCATGTTACGGTTGACATTTCGCTAGCCGTTACTTCATTTTCTTTTTCAACGACAAGACCTCTTTGACACTCAGGCCGGAAATATCGGCTATTACTTCAACCGGATGGTTTTTCTTCAAGCCGTTCATGACAAGTTCCAGCTTGGCCTCCTCGCGGCCTTTCTCGATGCCTTTCTCGAGGCCTTCTTCACGGCCTTCCTCGCGACCTATCATACGGGCACGACCGAGGTTTTTTTCGGCTGACTCGGCGCGGTGGCGCAACAGAGTTGCCGCATTTATTTCCACTATCGTATCAACGGCTTTGGCTATTTGGGGATCGCGTTTGGCAGCCATTTTCAGTTCTCCTTTATTCTTGGCTCTAAAAAAACGCAGCCATGACCATAGCTTGGTGGAGTCATGACGGCGTGGCAGTTTAGGGAGTTCCAGGAGGTGAACAGAAAATCGCTCATTGGCGACCAAATGAGGCGGTACATGAACTCTCCTCTTCATCAAAACCGTGTCTTCATTATATCAGAAAACCGCGGTTATGCAAATTGCCTGAAGCGGTGACCGGTTTACAAAATTCGCCAAAGCAAAGCGCCGCGATCGGGGAGGATCGCGGCGCCATTTAAATTGGGTGAAGCGGTCGGTTTTTGACCTTACAGGAGCTCGGCGATTTGCACCGCATTCAAAGCCGCGCCCTTGAGGATCTGATCCCCCGCCACCCACAGCCAGAGACCGCGCTTCGGCAGGCTGATGTCCTCGCGGATGCGGCCGACGTAAATCTCGTCGTGGCCGGTGGCGTCCAAGGGCTGCGGCGAACGGTTTTTCGCCCGGTCGTCCATGACCTTCACCCCGGGCGCTTTCGCAAGAATGGCGGTCGCCTCTTCCGGGGTGATCGGGTTGGTGAATTCGAGGTTAATCGATTCGCAGTGCGCCCGCAGCACCGGTACCCGCACGCAGGTCGCCGCCACCGCGATGTCCGGCGCGTGGAAAATTTTCCGGGTCTCCAAGGTCATCTTCCACTCTTCCTGGTTGTAACCCTGTTCCCCCAGCTTCGAGTTGTGGCTGAACAGGTTCATGAACAAGCTGTAAGGAAAAACCGTCGGCTGGAAGGACTCGCCCTTGGCCCAGGCCTTGGCGTTCGCTTCCAACTCTTCCATCGCCGGACGCCCAGCCCCCGAAGCCGCCTGGTAGGTCGAGACGATAATCCGCTTAATCGGATTCGCCTTATGCAGGGGCCAGACCGGCACGTTCATGATGATCGTCGAGCAATTGGGATTGGCGATAATTCCCTTCGGACGGTTCTTGACCGCTTCCGGATTGACTTCGGGAATGACCAGGGGGCAATCCGGGTTCATGCGGTAGGCCGAGGAGTTGTCCACCACCACCGCGCCGGCTTGCACCGCCGCCGGGCTGAACTCCTGCGACTGATCCGCCTCCACCGCCATCAGGGCAATGTCCACGCCTTTAAAGGATGCCGTGGTCGCTTCCTCGATAGTCAGGTCCTTCCCTTTGAACTTGATAGTTTTGCCGGCGGAACGGGAAGAGGCGAGCGCTTTGATGTTCCCGACGGGAAAATTGCGCTTCTCGAGACAGTTGAGCATTTCCTGACCGACCACTCCGGTCACGCCGACCACTGCGACATTCTTGGCCACGGGATATCCTCTCTTCTGAAATATACGCCCCGCTACGGTGGCGCATAAAATATCCGCCCTCTGGGAGCGGTTTATTTCCGTTCCAAATAATATGAAATCACTCCGCCGCTGCCATCTTTTTTTCCCTTGCCCGCCCCGTTTTGCCAACAGCTGCCGGCTGCCAATGACCGATAACTATTATACCAGTCTCGCGTTGACAAAGACAGGCTACTAGTCGGGTGTCTTCTGACAAATTACGGTAGCTGAACGTGTCTGTGCCCGTTCTCCATCGCATACCTCCTAAGATCGTCATCCAGGCACTCCATCGTTTACACCCCGGTTCGACGCATGGACGCCGGGATGACGGTAGGGGGAGGTCTGCGGCGGTACAGAGTCCGGAGCCGCGTTCAGCTACCGAAATTTGTCCAAAGACAACCTACTAGTCGGGCGCAGAAAGGGTTCATCCCATGTTCACCAGGATTATCGACCGTTTCCGCTCCATCGACCTCCAGAACCGTAAAAAAACCGTCGATGCGACCGAACTCTCCCGCCTCCTCTTGCGGAAAGTCAGGGAGGAGGGAACGGTGGCGATGAACTGGGAGCTGGCGCATAGCTTGGGGGCGGGCCGGAAGCTCCTCTACCGGACCGCCTATCAGTTGGTTATCAGGGAACGCCTCTCCATGCTGTCGGATCCGGACGAAGGAGTGCTCTTGTTGACCAACACCGAGTTCAACCGTTTGCTGGCCCGCCGCAGCGGCTGGGAGGAGGCGGAGATCGAGCGCCATTACGGCCGGCAAGAATCCCCGGTCGGCGGCGTTTCCCTTGACCAAGAAAAAGAAGAGGCGGTATGTCCGGCCGAATCCGGCGATACCGTGCAAGTGGAGCCACCCGCTCCGCCGAAAGTGGCGGCCATGCTGTCGGACACGGAAAAACTGCCGCTCGGCGGCGTTTTAGGCGAGGGAACATTCGCGGCCGAGCCGCTGACTGCCCTTCCCGAGGAAGCGCTTCATACCGAACACGCCCTGGAAATCGTCAGACCGGGGGAAATTCTCCATGAGGAACTGCTTCTGGAGGAAAAGTCCGCCCTCTCCACGGTGATTCATAACTATAAGGCGTTTCTCCAGCGGGTCGCCGGCAGAGTGTTTGCCAAGGCGAAATCCGGCCGCAACCCGGAGCATGGACTGCATCTCGACAGCGATCCCAGCGAATTGGACTGGTTCGACCTCGAAATCGGCGCGGCGGGCGCAGGCAATAATCCCCCGGCGGCGGTGTGGCGCGAAGGAAAAGGGGATATTATGCCGGAAGGGACGGGGCAGGAGAGGCAAAGTTTTCCGGAACGCGGCCGGGAACGTTGGGACAAAAAGGATTTTTCGGGAAAAAATAATCCGGGATAAAAAATTTCTGCAGGATTTGACAATTAATGCCGATGATATAAGTATAAGAAAACAAACTGATTGGCGTCAAAGCGGCAAAAAATATATAGCATTCCTCCTCCCACGCCCCTGCCTCGGAAATGTGTCCCCGGCGGGGGTTTTGTTTTGGCAAGCCGATTGCTTTCATAATTAGCGTCACCGGCAAAGATGCCAAAAAATACCGTGCGGCCGAGTTTTCGGGAAAGGGAGGAACAGGACCATGCTTATCGGAAACTACCAGAACTACCTCTCCGCCTACAACAACAACTCGAGCGCCGCCAACCGCTATGCAAACAATGCCAACCAGGCGAACGAAACCTCCGGCCTCGACGCCCTGTTCGGCAACAGATCCGCCCATACTTCTACAACCAATTCCTTCTACAGCGCCGAAGACTCCGCCTCCGTCTCCTCCGTCGCCCGCGACCTGCAGGAACGGATTCAGAACCTCGACGTCTTCTCGATTATCTATCCCAACAACGACGCCCGCAAAAGCGCGAAAAGCCTGGATGAGGTCCAAAGCGATTTCTTCGCCGACTTCGCCGACTTCTCCAACGCCTTTTCGAGCATCTCCGATGCCCTCGCCCTCGACGGCCAGTCCTACACCATCGGCCTGAACGGCACCGGCGGACTCTCGGTCAGCGGCGACGACGCCGAAAAGGCCGGACAACTCGCCGAGACCCTGAACGGCAAGTCCGGTTCCACCTCGGTCATGACCGCCCGCTACGCCGTCATGGCCGCCCGCGCCGCTTTAGTTGACGCCGGATCGACTCTGGACGGATTTAGCGACGCTTATGCCAACGACCCTTACGCCGCGATTCAGAACAATATCGGCGCGCTCAAGGAACGCCTCCTGGGCTTCCGGACGGTATCCGGCGAGGACGGCATGCAGTACGGATTCATGCGGGACGGCGAGCTGGACCTCACTTCCAAGGCCTGAGGTAACGGGCAAAAAGCCAAAAACAGAATGTAACAGCCGAAACGGCTGAACACTATTAAATATGGATGATGGTTGGGATCAAGGACTCGGGCTCAGGCCCATAAAAAAGCGGGGCGAAGGATAGCCTCGGATCCGGAAAGGACGGTGGATGATGAGCGTTATGGAAGAAACCATTTGGAACGAGACGGTCGAAGCCAACTACGCCGTTGAAGAGGCCATTCAACAGGCCACTTCGGAAGAGCAGCCGACTTTCACGGCCGGCACGGAAATCTTCTTCGTCGAAGGCGCCGCCAGCCAGGACGCCGACGCTCTGGTCCAGAACCAGGTTGATATTTGGAGCCACAACCAGGCCGCCATGCGGGTCGACGAGGAGTCGGTGCAGGCCTTCCTGGACATGCTCTACTCCGCCGATCCGGAATACCTGGACGCCGCCGAATACGTGAATATCCAGGCCGAACCGCAGGCCATGGTGGATTGGGGTTCCGTGGACGCCGCTTTGGGCGAATCGCAGAAAATCCTCCAGGGCGTGCAGAGCCTCCTTTCCAGCATTCTCCTCGAAATGGGTGTCGAAGACTACCAGTACCTCCGCGTCTACGCCGACCACGCAGGCCTGATCCGCCTCGTCGGCGGCCACGACCGGGCCGAGGAAATCGAAGCGGTCCTGAACAGCCCCGAGCATCACGAATTCCGCAGCATGTACGCCGCCGCCAACGCCGGCATGGGCATGGCGGGCAGCCTGGTCGGCCGGGTCTCGGTGCCGCAGGAAGTGCTTGAGCAATACCAGGCGAAGGTCGCGGCGGAAGTTTGAGCCGGCGCGGTCGGGAAGTGTAATAGAACGTGTCGTTAACTGAACTTTTGCAAAGTGGCGATTTAACCGCCAATCGCCACTTTGCAAAAATCGTTTTTGCCCGGATTTCAATGGTTTTTGATTTTACAAAATCGCCATTCGGCGGTTTGAATGGTGATTTTGCAAAAGTCCAGTCGTTAAGGCAATCGCCTTGGTGGAACGTGTCTCCCAGTCCTGGCACGCCATAAACCTCCATATACCGTCATCCCGGCGTCTTGTGCATTGAACCGGGGGGGTAAACGATGGCGTGCCGGGATGACGGAGATGGCAGGTTTTTGCCTTTGCTCCCAACCCTCGCCGGAAACTTCCCGGCTAAGCGGTGGAACCCCCGGATTTTTCTTGACAATGCCCTCAGGTAATTGGATATTATTACCTTTTCTCCGAGGCTGCCGCAAGGCGGTCGCGGTTTGTTTGTTGTTTGAGACTTGAAGGCACATATTCCAAAACCGCCCCATCTGCCATGTCCCAGCGTATTTGTTGGCGCGGCATGCGAGCAGTCGGTAAAAAGGAGAAGTCCATGGCCAACGAATGCGAAATCTGCGGGAAAAAGACCACTTTCGGCATCAAATACGCCCGGCGCGGCGCCGCCAAGGCAAAGGGCGGTTCAGGCGCGAAGATTTCCGGCAAGACCGGACGCGCGTTCAAGCCGAATCTTCAGAACATCCGGGCGGATGTGGACGGAACGGTGCGGCGGATGCGGGTGTGCACCTCCTGCCTGTCGGCCGGCAAGGTGAAGAAGGCGGCCCGTGGGCAGATGAAATTGCGCAAGCAATTGGCGTCCTAACCGAACCGCCATGCCGGTTTCACATCGAGTTTTGTGAACCATTTCCTTCCGGGGAAATGGTTTTTTTTATACTCCGCATTTTTTCGACTAAAGTTGCGTCTGCCAATCCGCCGTTATATTATAGGACCCTGGCATTATCGGACCTGGTTGGTTTTCGGCGAAAGGGTAGGGCATGGCGGAGATTCTCGGCATCGGCGTCGACATTGTGGACATATCCCGTATCGCCGCCTTGCGGGAGCGGCATGGGGCCAACCTGGGCCGCCACGTTTTTCTCCCCGGAGAGCTGGAACATTGTTTAGCCAAGCCGAATCCTGACGAAGCGCTGGCGGCGCGGTTTGCCGCCAAGGAGGCGGTGATGAAGGCGCTGGGGACCGGCTGGACCGGCGAGGTCCATTTCACCGGCATCGAGGTGGTTTCCACCCCGGACGGAAAGCCAACGGTAATGCTGCATGGAACTACGGGAAAAAAAGCGCGGGAACTGGGGGCGGGGAAGATTCACCTGTCGTTGAGCCATGCCCGGGAAGTGGCGATTGCCTATGCGATAGTCGAAACAGGATAAGAGCAGGTCCGATAATTAGGCGATTTTGCCAAGTATCCCCGGCGGGTTTTCAGCCTTGCGGCAGACGTATTGTCGTAAAATTAGCCAGAGGTGGGAAGGAAAAGACTTGCTTCAGGAGGAAGAAAAATTATACTTGTCAGATGTGGGGGAATTTCCTTTCAATTATTGTTTTATTTTTTCCGCCCCGGCTTTAAAAATTTCAACCTTTGCTTGTCACATACATCCGGAGAAAAGCATGTCCAGGAAACGGGGATTTGGGGTAGTGGCGGTAGCATTTGCGGCATTATTCATGTTGATGAATTCTGCGCACGCGGTAGAGTATGTTTACACTCCGGATGGCTTGAATGTTTACGATGCCATTGCAAGCGTTGCCCCGGGCTTCCCGCCAGTCCCGCCGACGTCATCGGCCTCCTCCTTGCCGGGCTGGCCGAACATTGACAATTTCGTCAATAGTGCCTCGCCGGAATATTACGCCGACGTCCTCGGCGCCAGCATCAACGTCCAGCGGGAGTTCCGCCGCGCCCTTCCCTCCATTTACAGTTATAGCCAGACCGCCCACTACCAGGAGCGCGAAGGCGCCGCCACCACCGGCAGTTATTACGCCGACGCCGGCAACGGCACCTACGTCGTCTGCCCCACCACCATGTGCTCTCCCGGTAAGAAATGGGTAATGTGGGATGTGCCGTTCCTGGACTTCGAAACGAAATCCCCGCAAGACGGCTACCTCGGCTACAAACAAACCGCAACCGGCTTCGCCACCGGCGTCAGCCGCATGTTCGGCGCCGCCAGCGCCATCGGCTTGGCCGTCGGCTACGACCAGCGGGAAATGAAGGAGAAGGACAAGTACCACTTCCGGAACAACGCCGATACCTTCCACGTCGCCCTTTACGGCGGCACCAATGTCGGCATGCTCTTCCTCGACGCTTACGCCGGTTTCTCCCACTCCTGGAACCGCAGCGAGCGTTTTGTTTACTCCCACGCGGATCTCGTAAATTACGACATCAATAAAGGTAAGTACGGGAATAGCGTCTGGTCCGCCGGGTTAAAAGCCAGCTATGTGTGGATTCTCGGCAACGACACCCGCATCACCCCCTCGGTCGGTTTGGATTTTAGCCACTCCAGCAATGACTCCTTCACCGAACGCGGTTGGTATTCGAACGGAGCCGGCGAAGCATCTGACGACTCCCTCAGCAAGTTGGCGGTCGAATCCGACAGTTATTCCAACGTGGCGATTCCCCTTATGGTATCGGCCAACAAAACTTTCCGCAGCGGCTTCCTGCGTTTTAAGGGTAACGACTCCCTCTGGACCCCCGAAGTTCGCGCCGGTTACGTGCCGGTCCTGGGTTCGAGCCGGGCCGGGGCGACCGCCGCCTTTGCCAGCGCCAATCCCAACCTGGGCTCCGCCAAGGTTCCCGCCTTCAAGGCCGAGTCCAACAAGTTCACCGGCTCCTACGGCACAGTCGGCGCGGGCTTGAAGATTAAACTGGCTGAACGCTACATCTTCGGCGTCGATTATGATTACACCATGGGTTCGGAGTATTCGAACCACTCGCTTACCGCGATGTATGGGGTGAGTTTCTAGGCGTTAGACATCAGCTTGAAAGCTATTGGGACGAATTGAAACCGCCGACCCTCGGGTCGGCGGTTTTTTGGGTAAGGATATGATTATGCCTCTTGTAATACCTTTAATTTTCCGGGTTTTCTCCGTCGCGGGCGTTCCTGGCCGATGATGATACGTACATCCCTACCAAGTCGAATGAGGCAATCCAACATCTTGGTCTCACTGATACCGCGGAAT
>JAVBQR010000079.1:0-6506 GCA_031548865.1 Planctomycetota bacterium | reverse complement strand
GGGTCCAAAGGGAATTTCTTAAGGCGTGCCAGTGCGATTTAACGGGTCGCGGAGGAGAAGAAGGCGGGTAGTTAGGCCATCCTAGAGCACGCCGGGGTTTGACTGACCACCTTACCCCAAAAAATCGCCCTTTGGGCCCAGATATGGATCCGCCGGGATTTCCATTCTTTTCTTTCAGGGAAGAATGGAGGCTAAACATGGACGGAAAAACTTTTACCACAGAGGCACAGAGAACACAGAGGTTCACAGAGTCCTTAGGAAATTGGGGTATACAGAAATACTTGATAAATGAAAAAAATTAGATAACCATCCCCGACTTTTCTTTTCAGTTACTCTGTGAACCTCTGTGTTCTCTGTGCCTCTGTGGTGAATAAGAACTCTCACCATTTCGTTTCGCAACCAGTATAAACATCATGTTCCCGATATTTGATGACAGGACAATCATGCAGGTGGAAACGGCCGCGGAAGTAGGTTTTTGCGAAGGGGTGCGTAGGGCCATCAGTATCGCCCTCGCCGCCCGCGACCGCCACGGCGGGGTACGGATGGAGGGGCCGCTGGTCCACAACCGCCAAGTGACCGAGTATTTGGCCGCGCGGGGAATCGGTCCCGAGGCCGGAACCGACAAACCCTACCTGATTCGCGCCCACGGCCTGCCGCCCCAAGAACGTACGCAACTTGAAAAAGCGGGCCTGATCCTGGTTGACGCGACCTGTCCGCACATTATCCGCAACCAGGCCCTGGTCGGTGCAGCGGCGGCCGAAGGCCGGGTGGTGCTGCTGGCGGGCGATCCCGGCCATGCCGAAGTGCTGGCGGTGGCGGGAGCGGCAGGTGGCGCGTGCCGGGTGGTGTCGCGCCTGGAGGATCTGGCCGACATACCGGAGGGGGAAATGCCCGCTGGGGAGGGAAACGCCAAACCGTCCGGAGGCGTTTTCATGCTGGCCCAGACCACCTTCGACGTCGCCCTGTTCAAGATGCTGGCGGAGGAATTGACCCGCCGCTGTCCCCGCGCGGTGATTACGGACACGATCTGCCGGGCTACGCACCGACGTCAGGAGGAGGCGCGGCGTTTGGGGGAAAGGCATGGGGCGGTGATCGTGGTGGGCGGGGGGGCGAGCGCGAATACCCGGCGCCTGCTCGAAGCGGCGGCGGACGCGGGTTGCCCGCGCTGCCTCGGGGTGGAGACGGCGGCGGAACTCCGGACGGAGGACTTTGCCGGCTGCACTTCGGTCGGGGTGACCTCGGGGGCGAGTACTCCCGACTGGTGCGTGCGGGAAGTCGTCGAGTGGGCGGAACGATTATAGCGGGTCTGCCAAGGACATTTTTCTATGGTGAAACTGAAGTTTTGCAAAGTGGCGGTTACACCGCCAATCTCCACTTTGTAAAAATCATTTTCGCCTGAATTTCTGGGGTTTTTGATTATACAAAATCGCCATTCGGCGGTTTGAATGGTGATTATACAAAAGTCCAGGTGAAAGGTGGAATCCCTTGCGCATTATAGCCGGCGTCGACGAGGCGGGACTGGGTCCGACCCTGGGCCCGCTGGCCACCGCATCCGCTGCTTTGTTCGTCCCCGATCATTGGCGGGAGGATACGCCCTGGCAGGAATTGGCGCCGGGCGTAGTTCGGGACTGGACCAGAAAAGATACTCGCCTGGCGGTGGCGGACAGCAAGGTCTTGTACCGGACCGGCGGTTTGCGGGAATTTGAAAAAACCTTGGGAGCCTTTGCCAGGGCGGTCGACGGTGGACATGCGCCGAGTTTTGCCGTCGCCGATCCCGGCGCCGCGACGCATCCCTGTTATTGCCGCGCTGTTACGCCGGTTCAACTTCCGGGTTCCTCTTCCAGGCGCCGGCAATCTCGCGCGCCCGCGCCTTCCTTGGCGCCTTTCCCTGTTTATGTCGGGCCGGAGGAGCTCGACTTCGCCGCCAGGCAACTGTCGGCAACGTTGGCAGGCAGCGGCGCGCGGGCGGCGTATCTGGGGATTGACTGTTTGTTCGAGCCGGCCTTGAACGCGCGGTTCGCCGCCGGTTTAAACAAGAACCAGGCTCTCCTGATGGAAACGGGCCGGCATTTGCGGCGGCTGGACAAGCGTTTCCCGAATTTACCCATAACGGCGCTGGTGGACAAACAGGGGGGACGGAACGAATACGCCGCCTTCCTCATCGATCTTTTCCCCGGCGCCTGGCTGGATACGCTGGAAGCGGGGGTGGAACGCTCGCATTACCGGCTGCGCCGCCCGGGCGGGGATTTTGACCTGATTTTCAAACCCAAAGCCGACGCCGCTTCCTTTCCGACCGCCTTGGCCAGCATGGCCGCGAAGTACGCGCGGGAGCGGTTTATGGCCGGGTTGAACAGCTGGTTCGCCGAGCTCTGCCCCGAACTCAAGCCGACAGCCGGTTATCCCGAGGATGCCCGGCGCTGGTTGCGGGAAGTCGAGGCGGAGGGCTTGTCGGCAAGGGGCGAGGTAGCCTTGCTGGTAAGGGAGCGGTAAAAAAACGGTGAAATCGTTTCGTAGTCGATGTTTTGCCCACTGGATCCCGGCACGCCACTGTTCACCCCCCGGTTGGATGTAGATGCGCCGGGATGACGGTGGGGGAAGGTTTGCAGCGTGACAGCATTCGGAGACACGCTGTGCAACACCTGGATTTTGTCTGGTGTCCACCCGCCACCGCTGGCGCCGTCACTCCTCCCCCGCCTCCGGCCGCAGCAAACCCAGCCCCAGCTCCAGCATGCCTTCGCGAATATCCCCCTCCGCATCGGCATTCAACCGCAAATCCGGCAAATGCTCCTCCGGAACCGCCTCGCGGCACGCCGCCAGGACCTCCGGCAACATCCCCGGCTCCATCCCGTCGCCGGTCAGAATCACCGTCTCCGGATTCAAGGTCGTGGTCAGGATCAAGAGCCCCTTAACCACAATCGCCAAACGCTCCTCCCTCCCGCTCGGCCAGCGCCCGTCCAGCCGCATCCGGTCCTCCGGAATCGCGAACGACACCTCGCCCGCGAACTCGCTCTTCCCCTTGTGGATCATTCCGTTCACCACCAAGCCCGCCCCCAGCGGCTCCGCCGCCGGCACCGTCATATAGGCAAAAGCCATCCCCGCCCCGCCCGACGCTCCGCCCGCCTCACTCTCCCGCCACTTCCGCGCGTAGCCGAGGGCGGCCAGATTCATGTCGTTTTCCACCGCCGCCGGTATCCCCACATGTGTCCAGATCTGCGCCGCCGGCCGGGTGTCGGCCAAACCCGGCGCGTCGCAAATAGCCACCGCGCCGCCGCGAACCACCCCCGGCACCGCCAGGACCGCCGCCCGCAATTGCGGATGCGCCGCCCTGAGCTTTTGCAGCGCCGTGACGATGTGCGCCGGGGTAATCCGCTTCAGGGACTTTGCCGCCGACGCCTGCACCGCCCCCATGGCATTGACCAGGAAAGTTCTCAGTACTTCCCCCCCGGCCCGGGTCATCTGCGCCATGCAGAGGGCCAGGAGAGTGTGATTGGGATTGAAACGGAAATGCCGCGCCGGCCGGCCGCCGACGGAACTCTTCTCTTCGAGCTGCAAGGCCTGGCCGAGTTTCACCAAATCCTCCGCGATAGTGGCGCAGGTCGCGAGGCTCAGCCCGGTCTGCCGCGACAATTGCGCCACGGTGGCTGTATCCGCCTTTTTCAGGGCCTCCAGAACTATCCCCCGGTTGATCCGGCGCAACAGCGCCGCGTTGCCGCTTTTCGGTTCCATGGCCTCAGTCCCCCTTCCGGGTCGGTCGTCGGTCCCGCATGAATGCCCATCTCAGCTTATGATAATACTTATTATAATAACTCTGCCGTTTCCGATAATATTTGCAATAAAAAACGCCGGCGGTTGGGCCGGCGGGGTTTGGGGAAATGCCTTGGTTTTATTTTGCTTCGGCAATAGTCAACGAAACAATTCCACTTTGACCGGGGTGTCCACATCCTTAAAATGCCGGTCGCCGGTCAGAATGGTGGCGTCCAACGATTCGGCAAAGGCGACGCAGATGCAATCGCCAAGAGCAAAGTGCTTATAATTCGCCTTAAGGCTGGCTGCTCTTTGCCATAAACTGGGTTTTATGACGTCACATATATTCACCGTTACTGGACTCGCAAGTTTGTAAGCCATGTTATCAACAATAGCAGTTTTGATAATGTGGTAAGCCACTTCGCAAGTGTTCACCGCGTGCATGTGAACATTACCCACGAAGATCTCAGTCATATATCTGTAGACTACATCGCCTCCCAATTCACCCTTAATTGCTGCCACAAGGGCTGAAGTGTCCAGTACCAGCAATGTCTCACTCATGCTTCATTCCATTCCCGTTCAGCTTCCTCTCTCCGTTCTCTAATCACCTCGTCCACTGATAATTTGGCAAATGCTTCGGGGTATTGCTCCCGGCACTTTCGCACAAACTCCCAGTAGTCCTCGATTGTTTCCTCAACCTTTTCAGACAACACCTCCTCGGAGAGCAATTTCTCGCTCCCATCATCATTAACCTGAACCTCTCTACGAACTATTTTCATAATTCATCCCTCCGGTCACATTAGTGATATTTACATTTTACCGTTCGACCGGAGCTAATTCCACCCTCAATCCCCCGCCGCCAAATCCCGGCCGTAATTCCGGTGCACGTAATCCGGCAGGAGCATCGGCGACTGGGTCGTCGTGGTTATTCCCGCGTCCTTCCGGAGCGCCTCGAACTTGTTCACGTGCGCCAACGTCGCCTTGCCCGGCTTGACAATCCGGAACTTCTGCCCCGCCTGTTGGCCGGCGTTACGGCCGAAAACGATGATGTCCAGGAGGGAATTACCCATCAGCCGGTTGCGGCCGTGAATACCGCCGACCGCCTCGCCGGCGATGTAGAGATTTTCGATGTCCGACTGGCCGTCGACGGAAATGCGGATGCCGCCGTTTTGGTAGTGGAGGGTCGGGTAGACGATAATCGGCTTTTCGCGGATGTCCAGGCCGTACTTGGCGTACATCCGCATCATGGCGGGAATGCGCTTCTCAATCGTCCCTTTGCCGTGCACCGCCTCGATTTGCGGCGTATCGAGCCAAACCCCCATGCCGCCGGCGGTGTCGATACCCAAATGCCGTTCCTTGCACTCGCGGATGATGCCGGCCGAGGTGACGTCGCGGGTTTCCAGGGGGTGAATGAAGGCGACGCCGTCCTTGTTCACGAGTTGTGCCCCGAGGGAACGCACCGTCTCGGTCACGAGCGCGCCGAAAATCTGAATCGGGAACGCCACCCCGGTCGGGTGGTACTGGAGAGTATCCTGGTACAGAAGCCGCGCTCCGGCCCGGTAGGCGAGGATGAGGCCGTCCGCGGTCGCCCCGTAGTGGTTCGAGGTGGGGAAGCCCTGGTAGTGCATGCGGCCGGCGCCGCCGGTGGCGAGGACGACCGTTTTCGCCCGGGCGATGAGGATGTCTTCCGTTTCCATGTTCATCAGCACCGCTCCGGCCGCCCGGCCGTTTTCGTCGAGAATCAGTTCAATAGCGGCGGTGAAGTCGGCGATCTGGATGTCCTTCCGGTTCAGGACTTCGTCGCGGAGGGTGCGCATGATTTCCGCGCCGGAGTAGTCCTTCGCCGCGTGCATGCGTTTCCGGGACGTGCCGCCGCCGTGGGTGGTGATCATCGTCCCGTCATTTTCCTTGTCGAACATAACGCCGAGGTCGTTCAGCCATTTTACGGCGCCGGGGCCGTCCGCGACGAGTTTCCTGAGCAGTTCCGGCACGTTCGCGAAATGTCCGCCGCCTAGGGCGTCCAGATAATGGATCGCCGGCGAGTCGTTCGGTTTGTCCGCCGCTTGGATACCACCTTCCGCCATCATGGTATTGGCGTCGCCGAGACGGAGTTTCGTTACCAACAATACTTTCGCGCCCGCCTGGTTCGCCTCAATCGCCGCCGAACAGCCCGACCCGCCGCCGCCAATCACCAGCACGTCGACGTCGTAATTCACCTCCGCGAGGTCGACGTCGAGGTCGAGAACCCGGCTTCGGCCCTGAAGCAGCGCCGCCAATTCGTGCGGAACTTTCTCGCCCTGGTTCGGGCCGATGGCCAGGGTGGAGAATTGATCCTTGCGGAAATCGGGGTGGAATTTGGCGAGGAGGTTCGTCTTGTCGTCCGCCGACAAACGCGCCGGCAAGACCCCCATGCGGCTTTTCCGGGTGGCTTCCACATTGGCGATTGAGTCGAGCATTTCCTGGTTATACAAGGCGAGCCCCTTTATTCTGAAGTTTTCCAAATCACCACGCAAACCGCCGCATGGAGATTTAGAAAAATCAAATACTTTGAAGGTAGGGAAAACGTTACAACTATGCTTCAATTTCCCGGGTATTATAAAGTTCCTTGAGCTGCTCCACCGGCTTCTGCATCAGGTTTGACAGCAGCTCGTCAAAATCACCGTTGACGATTTCCTTGACCCGGTTTTCGAGGTGTCCGGTACGGGGCGCCAAGTATTTCCCGGTCAGCCGCCGCGACAATTCCGCCACCTGCGGATGCGATA
>JAVBQR010000006.1:0-3703 GCA_031548865.1 Planctomycetota bacterium | reverse complement strand
ATTCCGGCGAAACCGCCCGTTTGCCCCCCGGAATGAAGAGCAGAATTTGGTCGGAGCGCAAATAGTCATGACCCGGGAAATGATCAAAAAATACACCGATATGCAGCGGGAGCTATTGAAACCGGGCTCGCGGAAGATCCGCGAGCCCGATTGAATTAGGTAAACTTGCCGCGTTCCGCTATTCCTTCGTCGCCTTCGCCTTCCTGACCGCCTCGGTGAGGAGGGGGACAATCTTCAAGGCGTCACCGACCACGCCGTAGTCTGCCACTTCGAAAATCGGCGCGCCCGGATCCTTGTTGATGGCGATGATGATTTCCGACTCTTCCATGCCCGCCAAATGCTGAATCGCCCCGGAAATCCCGCAGGCCAGGTAGAGGTTCGGCCGCACCGTCTTACCGGTCTGGCCGACCTGCCGGTCCTTCGGCTGCCAACCGGCGTCGACGGCGGCGCGGGAGGAGGAAATGGTCGCATTCGGGAACTCGGCCGCGAGCTCCTCCAAAAGCTTGAAGTTCGCCGGATCCTGCATGCCGCGCCCGCCGGACACGAGAATCTTCGCATCCATCACGTCCATCCGTTCAATCACCTTCTTGATGACGTCGAGGACTTCGACGTTCTTCCGTTCGGCGAGACCCGGGACCTTGAACTCCTCAATGGGGCACTTCGCCCCGGCGACCGCGTTCTGGCGCTGCATCACGCCCGGGCGGACGGTGGCCATCTGCGGGCGGAACTCGGGGCAGAGAATCGTCGCCATGATGTTGCCGCCGAAGGCGGGACGGGTCATCATCAGGTGGCCGGCGCCGAGGGGATTGTCCGCGCCGGAGATGTCCAGGCCGGTGCAGTCGGCGGTGAGGCCGGTGTGGACGCGGGCGGACACGCGCGGCGCCATGTCGCGGCCGATCGCCGTCGCGCCGTAGAGGACGATTTCCGGCTTCTTCGCCTGGACCACTTCCGTGAGCGCGTGGGTGTAGGGTTCGGTCATGTAGGTGTCGAGGGCGGGGTCGTCGACGACGATCACCTTGTCCGCGCCGTATTCGGCCATTTTCTGGGCGGCGGCGGCCAGCTTGTGGCCGAGAATCACCGCCGTCACCTGGGTGTTGCGTTCCTTCGCCAAAACTTTCCCTTTGCCGACCAGCTCGTAACCGACGCCCAGGGGGCGGCCTTCCAGTTGTTCGACAAAGACGAACACGCCTTTATAATCCTGAATATTCATGAGAAACATTCCTTTTAGTGAACAGTTGTTTTCGTCTTGGGGAACAAATTAAAGGATGAACTTCTCGGTCAAACGATCGACCAGCCAGTTCGCCGATTCCTGCGCGTCGAGGGTGACCACGGTGCCCTTGCCTTTGACGCCTTTCGTGAAGGAGCGGAAGACCCGGGTCGGGGAGCCCTTCAAGCCGATGTTGGAGTCGGCGACGTCCAGTTCGCCGCGGGTCAGATTGGTGACTTTCATCTGCCGGTAGCTGTCGAAGATGCGGCCGGGGGTCATGTAGCGGGGCTTATTGAGTTCCGCGAGGGCGGTGATGAGGCAGGGGAGTTTGGCGCGAATCATGTGGTAGCGGTCCTCGTACTGGCGCTTCACCGTGATGTAGCCGTCCTTCACGGTGATTTCCTCGGCGTAGCTGATATTGGGGAGCTTCAGGTGTTCGGCGATTTGCGGGCCGACTTGCGCGGTGTCGCCGTCAATCGCCTGGCGGCCGGTGATGATCAGGTCGTAAGGGTACTTCTTGATAGCCGAGGCGAGGGTCGAGGAGGTCGCCCAGGTGTCGGCGCCGCCGAAGGCGCGGTCGGTCACCAGGATCGCGTCATCCGCGCCCATGGCCAGGGCTTCGCGGAGGGCGACGTCGGCCTGCGGCGGGCCCATGGAAATGACCCGGACGTGGGCGCCGTACTGATCCTTCAGGCGGAGGGCCGCCTCCAGGCCGGCCTTGTCGTCCGGATTGATGATGGACGGCACGCCGTCGCGAATAAGCGTACCGGTTTCGGGGTTCAGTTTGACCTCGTTGGTGTTGGGGACCTGCTTAATGGAAACAATGACGTTCAGGCTCATGCTGATGACTCCTGTATAAGATACTGAAGTTTTACGAATTTGCGATTAAACCGCCAATCGCATCTTCGCAAAAATCGTTTTTGTTTGAATTCCACGGGTTTCTGATTTTTCAAAATCGCCATGCGGCGGTTTGCATGGTGGTTTTGAAAACTTCAGCCTTACATAACCGACGCCGCGATGACCATGCGCTGCACTTCGCTGGTGCCTTCGTAGATTTCGGTGATCTTGGCGTCCCGCATCATGCGTTCGACCGGGTAGTCGCGGGTGTAGCCGTAGCCGCCGAAGAGCTGGACGCACTTGGTGGTGACGGCCATGGCGGTCTCGGCCGCGAACAGCTTGGCCATCGCCGATTCGAGGGAGTACTTCTTCTTGGTGTCCTTGGCCAGGGCGGCGGCGTAGACCAGGTGGCGGGCCGCCTCGATACGGACCTTGAGGTCGGCCAGCTGGAACTGGGTGTTCTGGAAGGCGGCGATGGGTTTCCCGAACTGTTTGCGTTCCTTCACGTAGGCGACGGTGACGTCGAAGGCGCCCTGGGCAATCCCCAGCGCCTGCGCGGCGATGCCGACGCGGCCGCCGTCCAGGGTCAGCATGGCGATGCCGAAGCCTTTACCTTCCTGCCCCAGCAGGTTTTCCTTCGGCACTTCGCAGTTTTCGAAAACCAGTTCCGTGGTGGCGGAACCGCGGATGCCCATTTTGGCCTCTTTCTTGCCGATGGAGAAGCCGGGGAAGTCCTTGTCGACGATGAAGGCGGAAATCCCTTTGTTCCCTTTCGACTTGTCGGTCATGGCGAAGATGATATAGGTGTCGGCGACGCCGCCGTTGGTGATGAAGATTTTCGTGCCGTTCAGGATATATTTGTCGCCCTGGAGAACCGCCTTGGTCTGCTGGCCACTGGCGTCGGTGCCGGCACCGGGTTCGGTGAGGCCGAAGGCGCCGACTTTTTCGCCGCGGGCCATGGGGGCCAGGTATTTCTTCTTCTGTTCGTCGGTGCCGTGCTTGTTGATGGGTTCGCAGCCGAGCGAGGTGTGGGCGGAGACGATGACGCCGGTGGTGCCGCAGACGCGGGAGAGTTCCTCGACGCACATCGCGTAGGTGAGGGTGTCGCAGCCTTGGCCTCCGAGATCCTTCGCGAAGGGGATGCCGAGGAAGCCGTACTTGGCCATTTTCTCGACGGTTTCATGCGGGAAACGTTCTTCCTCGTCCAGATCCTGCGCCAGCGGCTTGACTTCCGTTTCCGCGAATTCGCGGAACAGCTGCCGGGCCATTTCGTGTTCTTTCGACAGTTCAAAATCCATTATCTTCTCCAGGTATAAATAGTGGCGCCCAATAATAACGACGAACACCTTTGCGTAATAAATAGAGGGGCAAAAACGACAGCCTCGCGTGAGGATTATGGGGACATGATGTTTAATTATGCGGCGGTTGGCATAATTAAATTCCGTGTCCCCGGATTCCTCCGTTTTCATTGGATAAAACGGCCGCCCTGCGTGCGGGCGGCCGCTTGTCTGGCAAAATTCAATACTTCGTGTTGAAGCGCTTGGCGAACGCCTCCTTCAGTTCCTCGCGGAAGTTCGGGTGGGCGATGTCGATGAGCATCCGGGCCCGGTCCCGCATGGTGCGGTATTTCAAGTTGGCGATGCCGTGTTCGGTGATGAT
>JAVBQR010000005.1:0-7337 GCA_031548865.1 Planctomycetota bacterium | reverse complement strand
AATCGCCAAGGCCATTTCGACGGACGCCCGCATCATCGTCTTCGACGAGCCTACGGCCGCCTTAACCGAAAAGGAAATTGCCGAACTCTTCAAAATCATCGAGGATCTGCGGCGGAAGGATATCGGCATCATTTACATTTCCCACCGCATGGATGAAATCAAGCGCATCACCGACCGGGTCACGGTCATGCGGGACGGCGAATATGTCGGCACCCTGGTTACCACCGATTGCACCAAGGACGACATCATCAAGATGATGGTCGGCCGGGTGGTTTTCGAGACGCCGAAAACCCACTCTACCGTCCCCCAGGACGCGCCGGTGGTGCTGAAAGTCGAGCATTTGCAGTCGGGACGGATGGTGCAGGACGTTTCCTTCGAACTGAAAAAGGGGGAGATCCTCGGCGTCGCCGGCCTGATGGGGGCGGGGCGCACGGAAATGGCCCGGGCGATCTTCGGCGCCGACCCCAGGAACAGCGGAGAAATTTTCATCAACGGGAAAAAACAGCACATCCGCAGTCCCGAGGACGCGGTCAAGGCCGGGATCAGCTATTTGTCGGAGGACCGCAAACGTTTCGGGGTGATGGTGGAAATGGACGTCACCGAAAACACCACCCTGGCCACCCTGCAGGATTACCTTACCGGGGTTTTCATCAACAAGGCGAAGGAGCGGGAAACGGTCCGGACCTATATCAACCAGTTGCGGATTAAAACTCCGTCCGAGCGGCAGCAGGTCCGCAAGCTTTCCGGCGGCAACCAGCAGAAAATCGTCATCGCCAAGTGGCTGGCCAGGAATTGCCAGATTTTCATATTCGACGAACCGACCCGGGGCATCGACGTCGGGGCGAAGGCGGAGATTTACGAGTTGATGCACCGTTTGGTGAAGGACGGGAAGTCCATCATCATGATTTCGTCGGAACTGGCGGAGATTCTCCGCATGTCGGATCGGATCCTGGTGATGTGCGAAGGGAGAAAGACGGCGGAATTGCCGATTGAAGAGGCGAACCAGGAAAATATCATGCACGCGGCGACGCTGCGCTGAGTTTTCTTGTTTTTGCCTAGTGGCGATTAAACCGCCAATCGCCACTAGGCAAAAATCGTTAATGCTTGTAATTCGGGGGTTTTCCCCTTTAACCTAATCGCCATTCGCCTGCTTGAACAGGGATTCTGTAAAAAATCCTGTATAAAACTTAAAGGAAATCGAGCGGCGGCAGGCTCGATTTTCTTTGAAAAAAAAGAAAGGGACCAATGGACACCAATCCGGCGCATCAGCCCTCAACCCTGCTTCGCCTCCTCGCCAATCAACGCATGGTCGCCTTATTGGCCCTGATTGTCCTCTACGCTTTCTTCTATATTTTCGGCGACAACTTCGACACCCTCCCCACCTTCATCAGCATCCTCGACTCCTCCTATTACATCGGCTTCCTCGCCATCGGCGTCACCTTCGTCATCATCACCGGCGGCATCGACCTCTCCATCGGCACAGTCATGATCTGCTGCGGCCTCATTTCCGGAACCTTAATCAAAATGGGCTGGCCGGTGTGGATTTGCCTCATCATCTGCATAGTGCTAGGTTCCCTGTTCGGCCTCCTGAACGGCTTCATGGTGTCGATAATGGGCCTCCCCGCCTTCATCGCCACCCTGGGAACGATGATGATCACCCGCGGCCTCGGCTCCATCGTCACCGCCACCGCTTCCGTCACCTTCCCCTCGCGGCGCGCCCCCGACGGCGCTTTCCGGGACATTTTCAAGGTGATCGCCCCGGAGTATCCGGCCGGCGGCCTACCCACCGGCATCATCCCCTTCCTGGTCCTGGCCATCGTCATGGGGATAATTCTCGGTAAAACCCGCCCCGGCCGCTACATCACCGCCCTTGGTTCCAACAAGGAAGCGACCCGCCTTTCCGGCATCAACACCGTGAAATGGGAAAGCCTCGCCTATATCATCTCCGGCACCTTCGCCGGCATCGCCGCCATCGCCTACGCCGCCACCTACTCGACCCTTCTCCCCGGCACCGGCAACGGTTTCGAACTCGACGCCATCGCCGGCGCGGTCATCGGTGGCACTTCGCTTTCGGGCGGCCTCGGCTCGATTTCCGGCACCATCATCGGCGTGTTCATCATGAGCGTCCTCAAGACCGGCCTGCCTTTTGTGGGTTTGCAGCCGCATTACCAGCTCCTCTTCACCGGCATCGTCCTGATTATCGCCGTCTTCGTCGACGTCATGAACCGCAAGCGGCAGAGAACGTGAATTTGCCCAGTCACCGGATTTAATAACTGAACTTTTGCAAAGTGGCGATTTAACCGCCAATCGCCACTTGGCAAAAATCGTTTTTGCCCGGATTTCAAGGGTTTTTGCTTTTACAAAATCGCCATTCGGCGGTTTGAATGGTGATTTTGCAAAAGTCCAGTTAATAACCACATTAACACAGAGTACACAAAGGGCACAGAGAACCGCAACCGCCAATAAAATGGTAATTACGGGAAGTGCCAAAATGAATCTCGGGTTGTAGTTGCGGTTCTCTGTGTCCTCTGTGCCCTCTGTGTTAATGCGTTTACGAATTTCGCGGCATCGGAACATTTCCCCCAGATAGGAGAGAGCAAATGAGAAAAGTTTTGAGAATGGCTGTGGTCGCGGCGTTGGCGTTGTCGTTCATGGTGGCGGTGGCGGGCGAGAAGTACCAAATCGAAGTGGTGTCGAAAGGCTTCCAGCACGATTTCTGGAAACAGGTGAACCTGGGCTGCGATGCGGCCGGCAAGGAATTCGGCGCGAGCGTCCACTTCGTGGGCCCGGCCAGCGAATCGAACATCGCCGAGCAGATTGACCAGCTGGCGAACGCCGTCAACAAGAAGCCCTCGGCGATCTGCTTCGCCGCCCTGTCCCCCGAATCGTCCATGGACCTGATTTACCAGGCTGCCGACGCCGGCATTCCCGTGATCACCTTCGACTCCGACATCGGCGGCGACACCGGCGGCGCGGTGAAGGCGTTTGTCGCGACCGACAACAAGGAAGCCGGCGCCGCGGCGGCGACGGAAATGTACATCAAGCTCCGCGACAAGATCGCCAATGCGAAAGACCCCGTCCACATCGGCGTTCTCTCCCAGGACACCACCTCGCAATCGGTCGGCGACCGTACCGTCGGCTTCATCGAACGCATGGTTCTTCTCTGCGGCCCGAAAAACACTTCGGTCGAAGGCCACGTAAAGTACGAGAAGAAAGTCCCCGGCGCGAAGGTGATCCTCTCGGTCGGCATTCCCGCGGAAACGACCGACGCCCAGATGAACACCGCCACCCAGACCGTCTTCAACCGCCCCAACTTCATCGGCTGCTACGGCTCCAATGAATTCGCCGCCAAGAGCATGGTGAACGTCAACGAAACCTTCGACAAACTCGGACCCAAAGGCGCGGCCGGTATCGGCTTCGACGCCGGCGCCGTTCAGGTCGCCGCGGTCCGGGACCGCACCCTGTTCGGTTCGATTACCCAGAACCCCTTCATGATCGGCTACCTGTCGGTGAAGACCGCGGTCGAAGCGGCGCAGGGCAAGAAGGTCGAGGACATCGCGGTGCCGTTCTACTTCTACACCGCCGACAACATGGACAAGCCGGAAATCAAGTCCTGCCTGTACGAATAAACGCGGAAAACTCGGCAAACAAAACCCAAGGAGAGGGGCTCGACCGAATCAGGTCGAGCCCCTCCGTTTATCAGGATTTCGGCACGGTAGCGATTAAACCTGGACTTTTGCAAAATCACCATTCAAACCGCCGAATGGCGATTTTGTAAAATCAAAAACCCCGAAAATTCGGACAAAAACGATTTTTGCAATGTGACGATTGGCGGTTAAATCGTCACTTTGCAAAACTTCAGCAACAACTTTCAATATGTGGTCATGGTGTAATCGTTTCGTAGCCTATGTCTACCACACTGGGTCCCGGCACGCCATCGTTTAAACCCCGGTTCAACGCATAGACGCCGGGATGACGGTGAGGGGAGGTCTGCGGTTTAGCAGGGTACGGAGCTGCGTGCGGCTACTGTAATTTTGCGAAAGACACAGTACTAGGACAAAACTCATGCCCGGTTCTCCAAAGCGATTTCACGCCGTTTATCTTTGATAAAATCATCGACTGAATCCGGAATCCAGGCATATTTGCCTTTGATTTTCGCCGCCAACAGCTTTCTTTCCGCCAATGCCTTCGCCGACAAACGTTTGGTCTTGGCGGCTTTCGCCCCTTTACTCTTACTGACTGTGGTAGTTTTGGCCATGGTAAGCCTCCTCTCGGCAAGCAAAACTACTGGTATTATGTCCAAATCATTTTCCAAAGGATCATTTTTCCGTAAACAATCCGGGAACCGCCCCGGCGCCTCACTCCCCCCGATCCCACAAAGCCTCGATTTTGAATGTTCCGTCCGGATGTTTGCGGTTCTCGTCGAGAAGCTTTTCCCGGCTGGTCAGGACGCAGACCGGACGGTTTTCCATGTCGGCGAAGAGGCGGTGGGCGGCCTGCCGGACGCTGGCGGCGTCGAGGCCGAGGAGCCGGCGGCGGAAATCTTTACGGAAAGCTTCTGTTTCGCCGCTGAGGTGGCGGGACAGGGCGGTCGAAAGGGCGCTCGAAGGCCGCATGGGGACGTCCAGGACCTTCATGGCGCCGATGAGCATTTGCTCGAGCCCGTGGGGCGAGAGGTCCATCCCCTCTTCCACGAACCGGTCGACCCGGGCGTAGGCGCCAAGGGTGGAAGAGATGTTCGGGTCGCGGTAGGAACTAAAGTTGAAACAGCCCCGGAAACCTTCGAATGCGGCCCGAACGCCGTAAGCACCCCCCTTGACCCGGACTTCGTTCCAGAGGTAGCCGTAACTGAGTTGAATCCCCAGCATCACCAGGGCGGGGGCGTCGAGGCTGGCCAGGGCCGGGGCGGGGAGAGCCCGGGCCACGTAGGCGATTTCCGAAGGGGCGGCCATGCCGATGCGAACGCCGGCCGGGGACGGTTCCGGCCAGGCGGCGAGGGACTGCGCGGCGCCGTTGCCGCCGAAGCGGTTCCGGAATTTATCCGCCCAGGCGCGGGTCGCGGCGTTGGTTTGGTCGGAGCCGATCAGGGCGAAGGTGGGGGTGGCGCCGGCGAGGATTTTACCCTGGAGAGCCTGGAGCCGCCGGGCGAACTCCCCCAACGCGGCGGCGTCCTTGGTCAGGTCGGCGGCGAGGCTGTCGACGTAGCGGGCCTGGGTGCAGCCGAAGAGGCTTTCCGAGAGGGAAAGTTCGCGGCCCAGGAACTGGGCGGCGTAAAGGGCGGCGTAGGCGTTTCCCGAAGGGACGATGGCGTTACGCCAATTCATGCGCGCTTGCAGGAGGATGTCCCGGAGGCGGTCCAGATCGGAGAAATCGGCCTGGAAAAGGCGTTCGGACAGGACTTCCAGGGCTTTTTCCCAATCGGGTTCGAGGGCCTTCATCCACACGGAAAGGCGGAGCGAGGCTTTTTTCGCGTCCTCGATGCGGCTGGAGATGGTGGGGGCGAAGTCGAGTCCGCCGGTGACGGCGGCTTCGCGTTCGGCCATTTCGGCGTAGCCGCGGCCTGCCGCGCCACTTTTGCCGATGGCTTCGGCGAGGAAGGGGAGGAGGAGGATGTCGTCCTTCTCAAGACCGCTTATTTCCAGGCTGGTGGTGAAGTAGGCGATTCCCGCCGAGTACAACGGGACGCGGAGGAAGTCGCGGCCGGCGACTTGGTCGACGGAATAGTCCAGGGGAATCGGATCCGGCGAGACGTCCGTTTTCTTTAACCGGGGCAGGGTGGCGAGGGCTTGCGGGCTGTTTTCCTCGGACTGCATTTTTTCCAGGCGCCGGGCCGTTTCGGCGACTTCCGCACGCTCGGCCGGGCTCATTTGTTCCAACCGCCAAGCCATATCCCTCGCCAGCTCCTCTTCCTTCCGGGCCATATAATCCGGATCGGGATGGAGGGAAATCAGGTAGCGGTGCTGGTTGTCGACGAGCCACTTCCTGGCCACCTCTTCCAGATAACGCGGCTGTTCGGCGAGGGTTTTCCGGAGTTCGTCGAGGCGTAGGGAGATATCCAGTTGCGAAAGGGGGTCGGTGTCGTAGAGCCAGGCGGCGAAGACCCTTTCGAGGAGGCGCAAAGGGTACTGCGGGCGGATTTCCCGGGCGGCGAGTTCGAAATGGTGCAGGGCCGCCTCGACTTTCGCGGGGTCGAAGCCGCGCTCGCATTCGCCGCGGATGGTGTCGAGTATAAGCGCCTCGACCTTGGCGGCGCGATCGGGCTCGGAACCTTTCAGGGTAACGCCAAAATAGGTGTCCCGCTGGTGGTCGGCGTGGCCGGAGGGGCCGAGTTCCTCGCCGAGTTTCGAGTCGATCAAGGCTTTCCTGAGTGGCGAGGCGGCGTTGTCGAGGAGGTACTGGTCGATGGTTTTCAGGGCCAGGTTTTCCAGAACGTCGCGGCGGTCGTTCGTGGCCCAGCTGACGGCGATATCGGTCCTGTTGGCGGTGTCGTCCCCGGCGTCGACGGGATAGGGTTTGGCGGAGAAGTGCGGTTTGCCCCAGCGTTTCAGCGGGTGGATGGAAGAGTCGAGGCTGATGGCGTCGAACTTCCCCAGGTATTCCCGGTCGAGGATTTCCAGGGTGGAGGCGAGGGGAACGTTCCCGTAGGTGAAAATCCAGGCGTTCGCGGGATGGTAATAGGTCTGGTGGAATTTCACATACTGTTCATAGGTCAGTTGCGGTATGGACCGGGGGTCGCCGCCGTAGTCGTGGCCGTATTCGTTCGAGGCGAAGAGCGTTTCCTGGATGTGCCGGTCAAGGAGCCCTTCGGGGTCGGAGTAGACGCCGCGCATTTCGTTGTAGACCACCCCCTTGATGCCGAGCTTCCCCTCCGGGTCGAATTCGTAGTGGTGGCCTTCCTGGCGGAAATGATCCCGGGACAGCACCGGGAAAAACACCGCGTCGGCGTAAACCCGCATCAGGTTGTGGAAGTCTTTTGCGTTCATGCTGGAACAGGGGTAGACGGTGCGGTCGGGGTAGGTCATGGCGTTGAGGAAGGTCGCCAGGCTGGTCTTGAGGAGTTCGACGAAGGGGTCTTTCACGGGATAGTGTTTCGAGCCGCACAGGACGCTGTGTTCGAGAATGTGGGGTAGGCCGGTGTCGTCAGTAGGGGGAGTCCGGAAAGCGATGGAGAAGAGGTTCTCGGGGTCGTCGGCGACGAGGTGAAGCATTTTGGCACCGGATTTCGGGTGCCTAAGTTCCACCGCCAGGAGGCTCATGTTTTCGACGGGGACGGTGCGGATGACGGTGAAATTGTGGAGGATGTCGTCAGCCTTGTGATTTAGTGTGGGGAGGGGCAT
>JAVBQR010000127.1:0-14244 GCA_031548865.1 Planctomycetota bacterium | reverse complement strand
TGCCCGATTGGAAATCCCGGTCATGCTGGGTCCAAAGGGAATTCTTTAAGGCGTGCCAGTGCGATTTAACGGGTCGCGGAGGAGAAGAAGGCGGGTAGTTAGGCCATCCTAGAGCACGCCGGGGTTTGACTGACCACCTTACCCCAAAAAATCGCCCTTTGGGCCCAGAGAAGGATCCGCCGGGATTTCCATTCTTTTCTTTGGAGAGGAATGGAGGTTAGGCATGATTAAAAGAATTTTCACCACAGAGGCACAGAGAACACAGAGGTTCACAGAGTCCTTAGGAATCGGGATAAACAGACGAACCAGCAAATATAAAAAAAATAAATAACCCCCAACTTTTCTTTTCAGTAACTCTGTGAACCTCTGTGCTCTCTGTGCCTCTGTGGTGAAAAAGAAATTTCACGATTTTACCCCGCGACCGGCTTGAAGCTGACCCCTAGCGCAAAGCGAGAATGCCCCATTCGCACCATCCCCACACAAGAAAGGCTGACATGAACCTCCTCCAAATTGCCCGCGACAATCTCCCCGACCCCCGCCTCGCGAAAGCCGCCCTCTCCGAAAACCTTTCCGAAACTTCCCTCCGCCAACTCCTGGCCGCCGGCACCGTCGTCATCCCCATCGCCGCCAATTCCCGCACCGAAAAAACCATCGCCATCGGAAAAGGCTGCCGCGTCAAAGTCAACGCCAACCTGGGAACCAGCCCCGACAAAGCCGACCTGGCCTTCGAACTGGAAAAACTCGCCGCCGCCGTTAACGCCGGCGCCGACGCGGTCATGGACCTCTCGACCGGCGGCGACCTCAGGGAAATCCGTAAACACATCCGCGCCGCCTGCCCCGTGGCTCTCGGCAGCGTCCCCATGTACGAAGCCGCCTACCGCGCCCTGGCCCGGGGCGAACCATTCCGGAAAATGACCGAAAACGATCTGCTCGAATCGGTGCGCCAGCACGTCCAGGACGGCGTGGATTTCGTCACCGTCCACTGCGGCATCACCCGCGCCGCCGTCGACTACGTAAGGAAAAACGGCCGCGTCGCCGGGATAACCAGCCGGGGCGGATCGCTCCTGGCCCGCTGGATGGTCGCCAACGACAAGGAAAACCCGCTCTACGCCCACTTCGACGAGGTGGTGGACATCTGCAAGGAAAACGACGTCGCCCTGTCCCTCGGCGACGCCCTGCGCCCGGGCGCCCTCGCCGACGCCGGCGACCGCGCCCAGATTCACGAACTCTACACCCTGGGCGAACTGGCCCGACGCGCCCGGGCGCAAGGCCTCCAGGTGTTCATAGAAGGACCGGGGCACGTACCGTTCGACCAAATCCCGGCCCAGATGAAACTGGAAAAAACCGCCTGCGACAATGCGCCGTTCTACGTGCTTGGACCGCTGGTCACCGACATCGCGCCGGGTTACGATCATCTGGTCGGGGCAATCGGGGGCACGCTGGCGGCGACCTGCGGCGCCGACTTCCTCTGCTACGTCACCCCGGCGGAACACCTGCGCCTGCCGGATGCGAACGACGTGCGGGAAGGGGTGATAGCCAGCCGCATCGCCGCCCACGCGGCGGACATCGCGAACGGGATTCCCGGCGCAAGAGATTGGGACGACGCGATGAGCAAAGCGCGGCGCGAACGCGACTGGGAAAAACAGTTCGAACTGGCGATCGACCCGGAACTAGCCCGGCGGCGTCACGATCAAGTCCAGCCGAAAGACGGCAAAGTCTGCTCGATGTGCGGAGACTTCTGCGCATTGAAGGAAGAGGACGAGCTTAACTGAAGGAGTTGCTTTGTCTCTCACCCCGAAAAAATGCAAAACCTGCCGCCGCGTCACAGTGATGGGCCTGGGCCTCTTCGGCGGCGGAGCCGGCGCCGCCCGCTACTTCGCCCGCTTGGGGGCGAAAGTGACGGTGACGGATCTGTCCACGCCGGAAAAACTGGCGAAGTCTGTCCAGGCCTTGTCGGGCCTGGACATCGAATTTGTCCTGGGGAAACACCGTCCGGAAGATTTCCAAAACACGGATTTGGTGGTGACAAACCAGGCGGTCCGGCCGGATAACGAGTACCTCCGCGTCGCCCGCGCCGCCGCCATTCCCGTGATCACCGAAACCGGCCTGGCCCTGGCCTTGAACCGATCCCCTTGGCTGGGAGTAACCGGTTCGAGCGGCAAATCGACCACTTCGGGGCTAATCGCGGAAATGTTAAGGCAATACGATCCCGCCACCCTCTTTGGCGGAAACATCGGCGGCGATCTCTTGACCAGGGTGGAGGAACACCCGGCCTCGGCCCCGCTGGTGGTGGAACTGTCCAGCTTCCAACTCACCCACATCGGCCCGGATTTGGCGGCCGGTTTGGTCAAGCCGCCCCGAGTGGCGGTCGTGACCAACCTGACCCCGAACCACCTCGACTGGCACCACGATTTCGCCGACTACACCGCCGCAAAGCGGAACCTCCTCCATCACCAAACCCGGGCGGATTACGTCGTCCTGAACACGGAGGATCCCCTCCTGGCCGATTGGGCCGCCGCCGCCACGGCCGGGGTAATCCGTTGCGGCCGGAGCGATCCCGGCCACGCCGACGCCTGTTTCCTGGCCGGCGACACGGTGGTCCTGCGGCTCGGCGGAACAGAGCGGGCCCGTTTCCCCCTGGACCGTTTCCGGCTGCTGGGAAGCCACAATCGCCTGAACGCGGTACAGGCGGTGGCGGCGGCGTTCGCCTATCTGCTTGGCGAAAAAAATAAACACGGCGAAAAGGATACCGGCGAAGCGGATGGCCGCGTCGCCGCGATTGCGGCCGGCTTGGCGGCGTTCCGCGCCCTGCCGCACCGGCTGGAAATGCTCGAAGCGAACGGCCCCGGCATCCTGTTCGTGAACGACTCGAAGTCGACGACCCCGGAAGCGGCGATAACCGCCCTGCGGGCGATCGACAAGCCGCTGGTCCTCATCGCCGGAGGCTACGACAAGCATTCGCCGTTCGAGGAATTGGCGGCGGAAATCCAGGCCCGGGCCGAGGGCCTGGTGCTGGTCGGGGCGGCGGGGAAACGTTTGGGCGCGGCGGTCAGGGCGGCGTCCGGACAGCGGCCGGGCGGCAAAGGGGAATTGACCGTGGTAGACGCGGGCGAAGATTTCCACCAGGCGGTACAGGCGGCGTGCGAATTGGCCCCGAGTGACGGAGTGGTGTTGTTGTCGCCCGCCTGCGCGAGTTACGGCATGTTCGTGAATTACGAGGAGCGCGGCGACACATTCCGAAAATTGGCGCGGAAGTAAATGCGCAAGTAGATCAGGAAAACGAAAATGCTCGCCCGTCTCCATTCGATAGCGATTACCGGCATTGACGCCGTCCCGGTCGAGGTCGAACTCGATCTCAATCGCGGCGCGTCTGCCGAACGTTTGGTCGGCCTCCCCGACAAAGCCGTCCAGGAGGCGCTCGACCGGGTCAAATCCGCCCTGAAGAACTGCGAATACGATTTCCCTTACGGCTACCGGATTATCTACAGCCTCGCTCCGGCCGAACTGAAGAAGGAAGGCGCGGTTTACGATCTGCCGCTCGCCCTGGTGACGATGATCGCCAGCGAACAAATCCGCTTCGGCAGAAGCGGCGACTACCTGGTCATGGGGGAGCTTTCCCTCGGCGGCGAACTCCGGCCGATTCGCGGCGCCCTGGCCGCCGCCATCACCGCCCGGCAAATGGGCCTGGCGGGGGTTATCCTTCCCCTGGCGAATGCGGCGGAAGCGGCGGCGATTGAAGGCATCCGGGTGGTGGGGGTGCAGAACCTTCGCGAAGCGGTCGGGTTTTACGCTGGAAGCTGGGAACCGCCGGCCGAGTACCAACAGCCCCGGCACCCGGATGCGGAGAGCCGCCTTTGCTACTCCGACATGCGGGGTCAGGAAGCGGTGAAGCGGGCGATGCTGGTCTCGGCCGCCGGCGGGCACCACTGCCTCCTGATGGGACCGCCCGGCAGCGGCAAGACCATGGCGGCTCAACGCTTGCCGACGATTCTCCCCCCCTTGACGGCGGCGGAAAGCCTGGAGACGACGAAGATCCACTCGGTGGCCGGGGAAATCGCCCCGGGTCACGGGCTTTTGCGGAATCGTCCGTTTCGCTCGCCCCACCATAACGCCAGCATGCCGGGCATGGTAGGCGGCGGTTCGGTGCCGCGTCCCGGGGAGATTTCCCTGGCCCATAACGGAGTGCTGTTCCTGGACGAAGCGCCGGAGTTTCCCCGCGCCTTGCTGGAGACCCTGCGCCAGCCCTTGGAGGAGGGGAGCATCACCATCAGCCGCGCCGCCGGGGCGGAGACTTTCCCGGCGCGGGTCCTTCTCGTGCTGTCGATGAATTTATGCCCGTGTGGCCGCCGAGGCGACGCCAGGCGGATGTGCCGATGTTCCGACAAGCAGATTCAGAGTTACGTCGGGAAGGTTTCCGGCCCGCTTCTCGACCGGATCGATCTGCATGTGGAAGTTCCGCCGGTGGACCGCGAGCGGCTCATGGAGAAGCGCGGCGGCGAAACGTCCCGCGACATGCGGGAGCGGGTCCTGGAGGCGCGGCGCCGGCAGTTGCGGCGTTACCAGAATAGCGGCGTCAGGAACAACGCCATGATGGGCTCCCGCGAAGTGGAGGAATTTTGCCGGCTGGACCGCGAGAGCGAGGAAATGCTCAAGTCGGCGATTCGCGAGTACGGCTTGTCGGCGCGGGCCTACAGCCGGATATTGAAGGTCGCCCGCAGCATCGCCGATTTGGCCGGTGCGGACGGCATAGAAGTGGATCATTTGCTTGAAGCGGTGCAGTACCGCCGCGCCGATCTGCGCGACGGTTAAAACCCCAGCGTCATATTCACCCCGAACTGATTCCGCCAATATTGCCGCCGCCATTCGAAGTCGTAGGACGCGCCGATCGTGAGGTTGTCGCGGATTTTCGCGTCGACCCCGCCGGTGAAGCGCAGAGACGTGCGGTTGTCGTGGAGGAGACTGTAATTCCAACTGGCCGAGGGATCCCGGAGGAAGTAGGCGTTGTCGTTGTCGGAGTGGATGTGCCCGGCGGTGCGGGTGAGGGCGACGTCGACGTAGGGGACGGCGGTGTAGGAGCAGGCGTCGACCGGTACGGCGACCCGGAGGCCGACGGCGCCGACGAAGGCGTCCCAGACGCCGCTGCGCCACTGCTTGTTGTAGTCGATGACGTTGCCGTCGCCATCGTAGAGGACGGCGCCGGACTCGCGGACGGCGTTCCGGTTGGTGCGGGAGTAGGTGAGGCTGCCGTAGGGGGTGACCCGCATGGGGATGCCCATGAAAGCCGTTTCCATCATGTAGCCGAATTCGAGGTTCGCGCCGAGGCTGGAGGTGCCGTAGGTGCCGGTTTTACCCAGGGCGGAACCGGCGCCCACCAGGGAGTAGGCGCCTTCCGAGGAGTTCCAGCCGTAGCCGGCGGTGCCGGAGCCGGAGAGGTACCAGCCGTCCCGGGCCCAGGAGCCGTAGACGGCGGCGATGATGTCGGTGATTTTGGAACTGGTGGCGCTGTTGTTCTGGAGGCTCATTTTGCCGTTCGAAATGGCGGCGGAGACGCCGTAGATTATTTCGTCGCGATGCCATTCGTAGCCGAGGCCGAGGGTGTAGTTGTTCCACTTGTAGCCGGCGAGAAGCTCGTTGTCGTTGGTGCGGTCCCAGTTCCCCTCTATGTACGCCCACAGCTCGGCATAGCGGTTCAGGGGATCGCAGTCGTCATAATAGCAGACGTCGGAGCCGGTGATTTCCGGTTCGAGGGAGAGTTCCTCTTTTTGGTAGGATGTCAGGCGGCGGTTGATCTTGTTGAGCAGCTTCGACTGGTTCATGTGCAGGGCGAGCATGGTGTTTTCGACAATCTGCCCGCCGATGGTCTGGAGCTGGCCGAGTTCGTAGGTGCTTCCTTCGCCGCGGGCGTAGAGGGAGTCGAGCATGTCGCGTTCGGGATCGGTGAGGTCGCCCAGCAGGCGATAGGCGTCGGCGTAGTCGCCGAGGCCGTCGAGGGCGGCGAGGTTGTTGATATATTCAAAGCTGAGAACATAGTAGAACTTGTCCTCGTCCGGAACATCTTTCAATTGTTCCTCGATACTCTCCTCGTTGCTGAGATCCCTTCCATCGCTTGCGTACCAGGTGGCTTTCATCAACTTATTTTCGATATTCATGCTCTGGGCCATGGTGCTGTTAATCGTGCCGTTGTTGACATGAATAGGCGTGTAAAAGAAGGTATGGGTAGTGGTGACTCTATTGTCGTCGTCACCGCTTTTAGTGACGATAGGGACGGCCGGGAATTTGGAGATTCCGCCGACTTCGGTTCGGGCGCCTTCTCTGGATTGAAAACTATTCAAACTGAAACTACTTGCCTTCCAGCCGACAATGGCGGTATTTTCAGAATCAGCCAACCATTCGGAGAAATTTTCCCCAGGGTCCAAGGTTATCTTGAAGACCGCGTTTTCCTCGACGCTGATCGAGTCGCCGGTCCAGCGGCCTGTCCCGAACTGCATGGTTCCCTGTTGGATGGCGGTAGTGTTGACGAAGCTGCTGCCGCCGTCCATGCCAACTTTGAAAACGCCGTCGCCGGTTTTGTTGACAGTGAGGCGGGACAAACCGGCGGAGGAATTTATACCGGAAATGGATCCTTTCATATTGAAAATCTTGTCATCCGCCACATTCACCGTCAGATTTTGTTTGCCGTCTCCGAAGAACTCTATACCGTTGTCCCAGACGGTGGTGGGCGGGGCGAAGTAATCGAAATTCAAGGTGATGTTTTGCGTTTCCCGGTAGCTGGCGGTTTCGGCCCAAATTCCGTAACCGCTGTTCCCCTGCATGACGCAATTGTTGATTAGCGCCTCCATGTCGCCGGAAATATAAACTACGCCGAGGCTGTCATTGTCGTAGAAATTACAGCCGCTGATCTCCAGGGAACCGGTGACCGTGAAATCGGAATTCGCGGCGCCGATTACCGAGAGACCGGTGGCGGCGTTGGCAAAGGTCAGATTTTCAAAGCCGAGATGCGCGGTACCGGACAGTAGATTGTTACCCACCACGCATAGATCCGTATTCGCCGGATCCGGTTGGACCTGAAAATTCTTGCCGTCGGCCGAACGCATGGCGATGCGAACATTGTCCGGCAGCTGCAACATGGCGGTGAGGGTGCTGTCGTTGTTGTAAAGCACGATGGCGTCGCCGTCGTACAGGGTGACGGTATCCGCTTCGACGGCCAGGCGAAATTCCTCCAGGCTGGAGAAAACGTTGCCGCCGGAATGGCCTTCGCGTATTTCATAGACGTTCGCGGCATGGGCCGGCAGGCACGCCGCCAGACCCGGGAGTATAAACATTAACCACGCCAGCACCCGCGCCGCCGGAAATGAATCTCGCATAACGTCACCCTCCAGTCACCGCCGAATTCCGAACCCGGGCGGATCGCCCACCATTCGAAACGCTAATAAACAGCGTATCTTTCTTGTCGACCGAAAGAAGATTCCTTTTAACAAGAAACGTTGCTAACTATCGATTTTTCAGGTAGTTCCGATAATTGCGCCTTCTCGTGTCCGATAAGGTTAAACTTCCTCAACCCCCACCGGGAATAGCGGCGATTAAGCGAATCTTAACTGAAGTTACCCCGTGCGCCGGGACGATAAAGGGTCTGCAGTATTTTCACGAATTCTTATCGCTCTACGGCCGCCACCTAAAATAAGGGGAATGAACGTGCCGAACCGCTTTGCCGTATCCTTAGCCTTAGCCGCCGCCATCGCCCTATCCGGCGGACCTTTCGGCTGCATTCCCAGCCCCAACACCGATCCGGAAACTTGCCAAACCGGCGGTCCCAAAGCCGGCGGCTTTAACTCCGCACCCGGCGGCGTCCGCTGCTCCGGCGGCCCCGGCCACGGCAGCTGCACCACCGTCTGCAAAGTCGTCGTCGACTACGGTAACGGCGCCAACAACGCCGCTTGGCCGAAAATGGGTTGGACCCCCAGCGACAAGAAGATGCAAACCGCCGGCCCGCCGGCCGACAATCCGCTCCGCCCGCAGATGCCGGTTTACGGAAAGGATTACAATCCCTTCTCCTCCGGTTCGCCTTCCCTGGACGGCGACAGCGGCTGGCAAGTCGGCGAACGCTACGCCGACATGGATCCGGCCAACCCGATTCAGAAGGAACAGATGGGCATAGAATACCAGCCCCGGCAGTGGATCGAAGGAATGTACAATCCGAATTCCCTCGGGTTAAGAACCCACGGCTCCGGCCTCATCAACGGCCTCACCCAGTGCACCTTCGCCAGCGCCGGCGGCGACCATAACGTCAGCCTGGATCCGTCCGGCAAGACCATGTTCTATTCTACGACCAGAATGTCGAAGAACCCCAAGCTGGCCATGCAGGACGTGGATTCGAAAGCTTGGACGCTACTTACCGACGACACCATGGCGGACATGATGCCGGCGGTGAGTCCGGACGGTAAATCCATCGCCTGGTGTTCGAACCGCTACGGCAACTGGAGCCTCCTGATGCGGGAGTTGAACGCCCCGCTGGGGAGCGGCCCCAAGCAGCTCACCCGCACCCCGGACGACGACATCCATCCGGCCTGGTCGCCGGATTCGCAGTACCTCGCCTTCAGCCGCTTCAACTCCATGGACGGCCAGTGGCAAATCTGGGTCATGGATATTCAGAAGAAAACCTTCACCGCCATTACCGAAGGTTTGTTCCCGTCCTTCCGTCCGGTGCAGAAGAAGATGACCGACGACGGCCGGCAAGTTTATACCATAGCTTACCAGCGTCACCGGCAGCGGGACGTCCCCTGGTATTCCATTTGGACGCTAGATTTGGTGGTGCAGAAGAACGGCCGCATGGAAGCGATGGGCAGCCCGAAGGAAATCATTTCCTCCAACGAATGGGCAGCAATCACACCCTGCTGGTCGCCGACCGGCGATTACCTGGCTTTCGCCTCGGTCCGGAAATCCCCCTTGACGGAAATGCAGGCGAGAATTTACCGCGCCGACGACATTTGGGCGGTGAAGCTGGATGGCACCGACCTCACGCAAATCACCGATCATCCGGCGCCGGACTGGTATCCCTATTGGGGCAACGAAGAGGGGAACCCGATCGGCAGAATCTACTTCACTTCCAGCCGCAAGGGTAACCCGACCATATGGAGCGTAAGACCGCTTTTGCCGGGTCTCTTGAATGATTTGAAACAGGAAGCGGAGCGGGATGCGGAACGGGAGGAAGCGAATTTCCGGGCCCGTAACGCAGCGCCGGCGCGGACTCCGGTCGGGGGCGGACAGACAATCGGCGACGATTTTGTGGTTCCGTAGAATGCTTGAAAATGCCAGTATTTCAGGGACAGGATGGCATGGCGCTGCTATAGGAACAGCTGGCTGAAAACGCAAGAATCACGGAGACCTGTTGTTTAATTATTCGGCGGTGTGAATAATTAAACAACAGGTCCCCGTGATTAGCTATGGTCATAGAAAGATTACCCCCAATGCCCAAAACCGGCGGCGTCAATTTTACCTCGCTAGTTTTCGCCTGTCTCCTCGCCCTCACCGCCTTCCCCGGCTGCTTCGACGCACGCGGCACCGTAGCTTCGCTGGGCTCGCAAGCGAAGCCTTATCAAGAATTCCTTGAAGATCCGGTCTGCCTCACCACCATCAAAAGCGTAGCCGTTTTCCCCTTCGCCGATCGCGCCCCGCAGCCCGGTTTCGACTCGACCGACTTCGCCAACAAGTTCGCCAACCAGCTCGCGGCCCTCGGTAAAATCCGGGTCATCTACCCGCAGGACATTCTCGACGAAGTCGAACAGGAAAACCAACAGGCCCGCCGCCACAACGCCCGCCTGAAGGAACGCCTCGCGCTCGGCCTTTTCGACCCGGAAAAGGACGGCGAAGCCACCGCCGCCGACGGCGAAGCCGCCCGGCGCGGCTACTACGACCCCATCAAAAACACCGACGAAGCCATCCGCCTCGCCCGCCGCGCCAAAGCCGACGCCATCATCGTCGGCGAAGTTTCCGACTACGATCCGTACATGCGGCCGCGCCTGTCCCTGACCATGCGCCTCATCGCCACCGGCGCCACCGAAAACGCCGCCCAGGCCATCGCCGAACTCACCCAGTGGGGCATCCCCCGAGCGACCTCCGGCAACGCCTCCGGCGGAGGCGTCGTCTACATCCGCCAGCAGACTTTCGATTCCACGATCGGTTCCGTCGGCATGGACGTCTCCAAATACGGCCGCAGCCACATCATTTCCGACCACCCCTACGACACGGAAGTTTTCGTCCGCTCGATGAGCCACTACTATGACGTCGTCTCCCACGATCTGGCCATGGCTTATGCCGAAGCCCGAAAAAAGGCGGTCAAGGAAGCCGAGGACCGCGCCAAAGCCCGGGCCAAGGAACAGCAGACCGACCAGAACAAGGCGGCGGAGCGCCTGGCCATGCTGATGCAGCGGGACTCCCGCATCCCCGATTACGAAACGCCGTCCCACAACGAGGACTGGTTCGACCAGGCCTTCCCCAAGAAGGATTCGGTCCTGGCCAAGAATAACGGCGACAAGCGCATTCAGTCCTGGCGCCCGGGCGGCCCCGGCCGCTGGGCCACGCCGGCGGAACGGAACGCCCGCGACGCCATGGTCCCCGAGAATGAACGCGGGAAGGGTTTGGATGGCTATTCGACCATGGTCGACAGCGCCTTCCCCGACGCCGATTTTATGATGGAAATGAACATGGGGGACAACCGGGACCGGAGTTGGCGGCCGGATTATTACAACCACGCCAATCCGAAGAAATCGGCGCCGCTGTATGAGGCGGGGGAGTTTGTGGGGAAGGATGGGGAATAGGAAGGGTCGATAACGACGGCGTGACGAAGTTCCGATAACGATTTTAACACAGAGGACACAGAGAGCACAGAGGGCACAGAGAACCGCAACACACAACTATGGCACCGTATCCGCATTGGGATGAATAAAAAATGTTATTGCGGTTCTCTGTGTCCTCTGTGCTCTCTGTGTCCTCTGTGTTAAAGCAACTCACGGTTCCCTGCCCCGCGCCCACTCCTCGCGTAGAATCCCGTAATGCACGCAGTCGCGAAATATCCCCTTGATTTTGCATTCCTGCCGCATAAGCCCTTCGCGACGCATGCCGCACTTTTCCATGACTCGGCCTGAAGCGGGATTGTCGGCGTAGTGGTGCGACTCCACCCGGTTCAGTTCCAGGACGGAAAAGGCATAATTCAGGAGCAACCCCAGGGCTTCGCTCATATAGCCCCGGTTCCAGTAGGCCCGGTTCAGGATATAGCCGAAGCCGGCTTTTTCGTGCGGCAACTCGGGACGCAAATCGATGGCGCCGATACACAAGTCGCTAGGCAAAGCTATGGCGAAGGCGCCGGATTTGACCAGGAAAAAGTCCCGCACCGAAGCTAACGCCTCTTCCGGGGTTTTTACCCCGTCCCACTTGACCTGGCTCACCGTCTCCGCGTCGCTTCCGTATGCATACACGGCGGCGGCATCGGCCTCGCGAAAACGGCGCAGAGTAATTTTCCGGCCCTGGAGACACTGGACCGCCCACAGGGCACCCTCGGGATCGGCAATCATGGATTTTCTCCCTTATTTGCATAATACTTGTTAAACGCCCGCAGATACCGCTCCGCCCCGGCCGGATCCATCCCCCGATCCGCCAGCTCGCCCTGGGTTAGGAGCCCCGCTGTCGTTCGGTAAGCCACCCGTAGTGCCCGCAGACGCTCCTCGGCAGCCAGGACCTCGTCTAGGCTATTGAACACCCGGGGGCGGTAGGTCGGGTCGCTTTGGCGGAATCCTTCGAAATCGCCGCGAAAAACCACCCAGCCGGCGCCAACTCCGCCTTTTTGGCCGATATAACGTACTTTGACCTGCTCCGGTTCCTCCAACCGCCGCCAACGCGGCAGCGCCAAAATCAGGAAAAACCGCCCGTCCTCGGCTTCGGAATAGATGCGAAAACAGCCGGCATAAAGGCTTTTGCGGTTGAGACGGTAATACAGCCGCTCCCAAAATCCATACCCCTCCCACCACACCATCGCCACCGCCGTACCGTCTGGCGACAACATAACCTGCTGGGGGGTATGGGCTTTTGGAAATACCGCCGCCGCTTTCGCCTCCTCGACCGCCCCCGCCAGCTTAAAGGCGTTTTCCTGCAACACCATTTGCGAAGCACTGTAAAACTCTTCGTCAATCGCAGGGAACTCCCCCAAACTCACCCGCCGCCATTCCCCCTTCCCCTCAAAGAGCGCCCGCCGGTACGCGACTTCCCGCCACATCCGCCTGCGCCCCAGAGAGATAAAAAAGATCAGTAAAAGCAGCCAGGTTCCGACCATGATGAACGGCATATAGTCATCAAGCATAGCGGCAAAACCTCACGGTACAACAAAATGCCCGTACCCCAAAACAGGATACGGGCAAGCGAAAACGGAGGGACAATCCAAAAAAATATTATTGGAAATCGAGCGCTGGAATTGCTCGATTTTCATTGATTATTGCCTTCCAACGTCTCTTCCACAAAATAGAACGGTCCCGTCAAGTCCTTCGGCGCCGCCACCAGCAAAACATCCTTTTTCAGGTACGGCGCTTCCCCGCCCGCCGCCGGCTGCGGCGGCGTATAGGTATAGACAAATTCCTGGCCGTCACCGGTCCGCTGCAGCGACTTCGCCGCCAGGCTCGACCCTTCCCCACCCGATGGCACCACCCGCGCCACTACCAACATCTGTTCCCGTTCGAAAAAGGCCGGCGGAGGGGTGAACGGCCGCTCATTCCCCATCACCGCCGCCGGGGCAAAAGCGCCATCCCACTGCTCGGGCGTGCGAATCACCGCATAATAGGGTTCCTCGTCATTGCCCCAATTTTTCACAAACGACGCATAGCTATCAGCCGGAACCACCCGGAACGGAATCACGTCGCCCGCAGGTGCCGGGGCGACCGCCAGCGGCGCCGCCGGCGGCACGACCGCTAGCGGTGCCGTTACGGCAGGCGCAGCAGGCATCGGCTGTTTCACCGGCGCCGGAGCGGCGGGAGGCGGCAAAACGTCATCGGCCGATTCCGGTTCGACCGCGCCAAGCGGCTTTTCCAATAAGGATTTTTCCACAAAAGCCGCCGCTTCAGCCTCGCCCACTCCCGGCATGCCCAACTCCCCCTTGGTCGGCGGCAGCGGCGCGCCAACTATATCGCCGGTCGCTTCAACCAATTCCGCCCGCTTTTTTTCCACCAACTCCACCACGGTTTCCTTTTTTGTCTCTTCCGCCACCGCCACGCCCAGAGTCGCGTCCACCTGTTCCGCCGTCAACATCGGTTCAGGTTTGGAATACTCGATCGCACCACGCTGCAACTCTTGCAATGTTTCCGCCTTAGCCGGTTCCAAGCCCAACCCTGGCACCTTCACCACCCTCGCCCCGTCAACCGACGGAATAATCAGCGCCTCTGCCACGACCGGAGTGTCCACCGTGGTAAGCACCTGCGGGCTAACCGCCGCCGAGACGGCATTACGCTCCGTCACCACCGCCTGCGGCGCTACCACCTTCGGCAAAACCGCTTGCGGCGCCGCAACTTGCTCAGGCACCGAAACTTGCGGCGATACCTGCACCTTCTTGACCGGGGAAGCGGGACGTAATGCCGCACTAGGTACAACCGGCGGCTCCACCTCCACTACCGGGCCGATAAGCCCCGCCCCATCATCTGCCAACAAATCCGCCGTCGCCTCAGCCTGATCCATCTCTTCCGCCGCCCAAGTCAGCGGCATAACCAACCAACCCGCGAACAAAATCAATAAAAATACCTTTTTCATGTTGTCTCCAAAATCCTCATCCCACCAAGGCAACAACCCGGACCCATCCGGTGACATCGCATCGGAATAGAACTAACGGCAACCTCATAGAAAAGAAAATGTGATTGTCAATAGATTACCGCAAAAAGAAAAAGAAAGCAAAAACAAAAAGTAGCTAAAACAACAAAAAAACCCTCGCTTCATAAAGAAGCGAGGGTTAAATAAGACCCCGGCGGCGACCTACTCTCCCGTTTCCAGTACCATCGGCGCTGGAGGGCTTAGCTACTGTGTTCGGAATGGGAACAGGCGTGACCCCTCCGCTAAAGCCACCAGGAAAAACCTTCCGGCCCCGGCTTGAATACACCAGGCGGATGAATATAGAATGAATAGTAGACGATACTTGCTTTGAGTGGCTAGGAAGAGGTAACTCTTACCTTATGCCACTTATGCCCTTGAAGCGAAGCACTCACACCTCCCCGGAAG